>CAZQYD010000018.1:0-14103 GCA_964597465.1 uncultured Piscirickettsiaceae bacterium
CTTGATGTTGGTGATTTAGCTAGTTTTGCGGATGAAGTGAGTGAAGCAGAAGACTTGCTAGATAGTTCTGATGATGCACCGATTATTAAATTACTCAATGCGATTATGGCAGAAGCAATTCGCACGGGTGCGTCTGATATTCATATTGAACCGTTTGAAACACAGTTACGCATTCGTTTTCGAATTGATGGACAGTTAAAAACGGTATTAACACCACAAGTCGGTTTAGGCGATATGTTGACTTCTCGTATTAAGGTGTTAGCTAAATTAGACATTGCCGAAAAACGATTGCCACAAGATGGACGAATTGCCACTAAACTAGGTGGACGGGCGGTTGATTTGCGTATATCAACGATACCCTCTAGCTTTGGTGAGCGAGTGGTAATGCGTTTGCTCGATAAAAGTGCCGGGCGTTTAAATTTAGTTGATTTAGGTTTACCTGAAGCACAGTTAACTAGTTTAAAATCAATGTTGAAAAAACCACACGGTATTTTATTGGTAACAGGGCCAACAGGGTCGGGTAAAACCACCACTTTGTATGCCGCTTTAAGCCGTTTAAATAGCAATGACCGCAATATTATGACGGTTGAAGATCCCGTTGAATATAACATTGAAGGCATTAACCAAACTCAAGTGAATGTAAAGGCAAAAATGACTTTTGCAAAAGGCTTGCGTGCTATCCTTCGCCAAGATCCCGATGTGGTGATGATTGGTGAAATTCGTGATATTGAAACCGCAGAAATAGCGGTACAATCTTCATTAACAGGGCATTTAGTACTGTCAACTTTACATACCAATACAGCCGTAGGGGCGATTTCTCGCTTACGCGATATGGGTGTTGAACCCTTTTTATTATCCTCTAGTTTATTGGGCGTAATGGCACAACGACTGGTTCGTAAAATTTGCCAGTCTTGTAAAAAAGAAGTGCAAGCCGATGAAAAAGAATGTGAAGTGCTAGGCACGCAATCAGCGACTATTTCACATGCAGAAGGCTGTGCTAAATGCAATTACACAGGTTACAAAGGGCGAATTGGGGTTTATGAATTGGTAGAAATGGATGATACCTTGCGTAAAATGATTCATTCAGACGCCTCAGAACTAGACATGGCAGAACACGCACATCAAAAAGTACAATCTATCCAAAAAAGCGGTATTCAATTAGTGCTAGATGGCAAAACCAGCTTGGAAGAGTTGTTACGAGTAACGCAAGGTTGACCTAATTTATGGCTACTTTTGAATACAAAGCACTCACTTCATCAGGCTCAACTAAAAAGGGCAAAATTGACGGCGATTCCTCTCGTCATGTCCGTCAACTATTGCGTGATAAAGGCTTAACGCCGTTAGAAGTTAATTCGCAAGAAGCCAAGAAATCAGATGCGTTGCGTTCACAATGGTTAAAAACTAAAATTAAAACTCAAGATTTAACCTTGCTAACTCGCCAGCTTTATACTTTACTTGAAGCAGGCATGCCCTTAACCCAATCGTTAAAAGCAGTTTCTGAACAGTCAGAAAGCAAAGTAGTACAAAAGTTTTTAGCACAAGTTTATAGCAAAGTGATTGAAGGGAATTCACTGGCACAAGCGATGATGATTTCAAGTTTTCAAGTCAGTGAAGAATTTGTAGCCACGATTCGTGCGGGTGAAGAGTCGGGGAATTTAGAGCAGGTATTATCACGATTGGCGGATTCGATTGAACAACAGGCAAAACTGAATAAAAAATTAAAAACCGCTTTGGTGTATCCAACTATTATGGTGGTAATGTCGGTAGGAATTGTCTTCTTTTTAATGATTTTTGTGGTGCCAAAAGTCGTTACCGTATTCGACAATATGGATCATGAACTACCTGCTTTAACCCAAAATATGCTAGCGATGAGTGAATTTATGCAAGCCAATTGGTTGTTAATTATGTTGATGTTTGCAGGGCTTTGGGTAGCTTATAAACTATTGATGAAAAAAGATAATTGGCGTAGCAAGCGAGATTCAATATTATTAGCGACACCTGTTTTAGGGCGTTTTTTAGTGTTCGCTTCAGCCGCTCGTTGGGCAAGAACTACTGGTGTTCTGCTTGCCAGTGGGGTTGCTGTAACTGACGCATTGAAAATTTCATCAGAAGTCATGACCCTATTACCCCTTAAAAATAAAATATTAGCAATGGGCGAACAAGTTAGAGAAGGAAAACGCCTACAAGATGCAATGAAACAAGCAAAATTTTTCCCTGCTTTACTTTTAAACCTAGTGCAAACAGGTGAAGGTTCAGGTAAATTAGATGTCATGTTATTAAAAGGTGCATCACACTATGAATCTGAAGTGGAAAACAGTGCGACAACATTAGTTAGCTTGATAGAGCCTATCATGATAATTGTAATGGGTGGGGTGGTGATGACCATTGTGCTTGCTATTATGCTACCAATATTTGAAATGAATCAAATGGTTTAAATAATGCTCAAGTCAGACCTTATTATAGTATTGGATTATAACAAATTAATAAAAAAGGAAATAAAATGAAAAATCAAAAAGGGTTTACCCTAATTGAATTAATGGTAGTGGTGGTTATTTTAGCGGTGTTAGCGGTGGTGGTTTTACCCAATGTTATGGATAGACCAGATGAAGCTCGTAAGGTGCAGGCTCAACAAAATATTAAAGCGATAGCATCGGCGTTGCAGTTGTATAAGTTAGATAATTATACCTATCCAACCACTGACCAAGGGTTAGAGGCTTTAGCATCGAAACCGACTTCTGAACCAGAGCCAAGAAAATGGCAGGAATATCTACAATCTATGCCTAAAGACCCTTGGGGGCGTGATTATATTTATTTAAGTCCCGGTGAGAATGGTGCTTTTGACCTGTATAGTTTAGGGGCAGATGGTGAAGAAGGTGGTGAAGGAATAAACGCGACAATTAGCCATAAATAGGTACCCCCCTGGGCACTTTTTAGCCCGCAAGGGGGTGTAAATAGTTGAAAAATGGTAAAAAATGTATAAAAGGTTTTTAAGTACATCACAGCAAGGTTTTACCTTAATTGAATTAATGGTGGTGATTGTTATCTTAGCGGTGCTGTTATCGACGGCGGTGATGTCTTTGAAACCTAGCGAGTCAGCGGAGTTGCGTAAGCAAACGATTGCCTTTAAAGGTGCGTTGATTGCGATGTGTGATAAGTCGGCGTTTGATCAGCATATTTATGTTATTGTGCCAGAGAAAAATAAATTTTCGATTAAGCGTTTACAGCAAGGCAGTTGGCTGGACGTGCAGTTGATTGATGAACGGTCAATGCTCTGGCATGAAGCGGTGAAGGTAAGTTGGTCTTTGAGTGAAGAACTTGCTAAGTCGTATGGGTTAGAAAAAGCGGGTTGGATGTGTTGGCCTAGTGGTGAAGTCAATGCGGGTGAGATTACTTTTAAGTTAAATCACCTTAGTAATCATTTGCAGTGGAATGAAATTTTAGATTTCACCTTAGAGGAAAACAATGCGGAGCAATCAAAATAAAACGAAGCGGACGCAATTAGGTTTTACGCTGATTGAAGTGATGATTGCGTTGATTATCGCTGCGGTTTCGTTGATTGCCTTGTCCACGACGCTTGGGCAATATGTTTTTAATCAAGCTTCGATTAAGGAGCGGGTGGTTGCGACTTGGGTTGCTCAAAATAGGTTGCTGGAGATTCAAACCGCGATTGGTTCTTCTGGCAGTAGGCTGGATAAAAAGCAAAAAGAAACCATGTTAGGAGCTGACTGGCAGGCTGAATTTGAGTTTGAACCGACCTTGATTCCAGGCTTGAGAAAAGTCAATATTGACGTGACGTTAGAAGGTGCAAAGCATGTCTCTGCAAAAATCGTTTCCATTGTTGGTGGCTAGTGTCGGTGGTTAGCGAAATACAGTACAAATATCAATATAAACGCCAAGCAGGGTTTACCTTGATGGAATTGTTGATTGCGATGTCAATTACCGCGATTATTGCAGTGATGGCGTATCAGTCGGTAAATGAGGTCACGTTGGTTAAGGCAAGCACCGAAAAAAAAGTCGAGGCGTTTGAAAAATTACAACGTAGCATTTGGTGGATTGAACAAGACTTAACCCAGCTTGCTCCACGTTCGATTCAAGATGAGTTAGGTGGGGTTTTACCTGCGTATATGGCGAGCAGTTTACAAGGGATTCAATTTAGCAGAATTGCGGTTTATCCATCACCCTATGGCGTGTCGGGGTTGGTTAGAATTGGTTATCAGCTTGAAGAGAATACGCTGTATCGGTTGATTTGGCCAGTATTGGATAGGGCACCTGATACGGTACCAAAAAAGTTAGCTATCTTAAAAGAGGTTAAATCCTTTGAGGTAAAACAGCTAGATAGTAATAATAAATGGCAGTTCAACTGGCCAATAGATAGCAAAGATACCATCGTGCTGCCTAAGATGATTGAAATGACGCTAACGTTGAAAGATGGCGGAAAAGTTAGGCGTGTTTTTCCAGGAGTTGAAGGCTTGAAATGAAGAAAACAGCTGATAATCAACCTGTCAATAATCAACAAGGCTTTGCCTTAATTACGGTACTGCTGGTGGTTGCTTTGGTGACTATTATTGCCACGCAATTGATTTATCAGCAGTCATTGACGGTGCAAAGAACTACCAATATGTTGCATCAAGCACAAGCGACTTCGGTAGCTTGGGGGTTGGAAGCTTGGATTAAAAAAGGCTTGAAACTAGATGCAGAGCAAAACAAAATCGACCATTTGCAAGAGCAATGGGCACAACCGATGCTTCCCATTCCGTTTGAAGGTGGCGAAATTTCGGGCCAGCTATTTGACAGGCAAGCGAGAATAAATCTAAATAATTTGCAAGAAAAAGACAAAGACAGACGTAAAAAATGGAATGGGTTGGTAAAACGATTCCTTAGTAAACAAGATTTAGATGAAAGCTTGCAAGAAGTCATTACCGACTGGGTGGATGCGGATAATAATGCCTCTATTTACGGTGCGGAATCAGATCATTATTTACTAAAAGAACCTGCTTACCGTACCGCGAACCAAAAGTTAGTATTGGTGCAGGAACTGGGATTGTTAGAAGGATTTACACCAAAGGTACTAGCCAAAATTAAACCCTATGTAGCAACCTTACCAAAAATTACCACGATTAATGTTAATACCGCAGAAAAAGTAGTGTTGGAAGCATTAACGGATTGGATAACGCCTGAAATAGTTGCCGCTTGGCTTGAAAAACGCAAAGAATCACCTGCCGAGAAGGTGGAAGATTTTTGGGGTTTTATGGTTGAACAATCACCAGACTTTACCCTAGATGAAATTAAAATAGATTTACCAATATATATGATTGATGTAAAAAGTGATTTTTTCTTTCTAGTCGGTTATATTGAATACGGTGAAGCAAAACAAACATTGTCGGGTATCTTTATGCGCGATAACATAAAAAAAGTACGCCTAGTGCAACGATGGGTTGGAATTACGGATGAATAACAAATGAATAACACAATTTCCTTTGAACATTTCCATCGACTGGATGAAAATGGGCATTTAAATTTATCTAAGCAGGATGGTTTTTCCAGAGTTTCAGAAGTCGTACTGGTGCCTACTGAGCAGGTATTACTGGTAAGTGTTAATGTACCAGGAAAACGAGCCTCAGATTGGCAACAAGCCTTACCGTTTGTTTTGGAAGAACAGCTTTCGCAACCTGTTGAACAATTGTTTTTTGCGGTATTACACCGAGAAACCGCGAGTGAAAATGCGGGATTGACCAAGGTAGCGATAGTTGAAAAAAACACCTTAGAAAAATGGCTTGAAGAATTAAAAGCTCATGATTTAGAGTCAGCACAGTTGATTCCAGATTGTTTCGTTTTGCCTGAAGAAGGTTTGCTTGCCATCAAACAAAATCAACGTCTGGTGGTTAGAGCAGGTTTGTATGATGGTTTAGCGGGTAGTCAAGATTGGATTGAACAGCTACTCGCGTTGGAAAATAAGACCTTAACAGATATTAAAATGAGTAATGAAAAAGTCATTACTGAAACGTCTGTTAGCGGGTTGTCAACATTCAGCCTACGACAAGGCGAATATGCGGTTAAAAATACCAATCGTTCGCTATTATCCTTATGGGTTTTGCCTATCATACTGGTGTTTGCAGTATTGGCGGTTTATCTTGCAGGTTTTGTAGTGCAAACCCAAAGCTATCAAGCACAGCAGTTAGCCTACAAACAACAAACAGAAAAATTATTTAAACAAATGTTTCCTAGTACCAAGCGTATTGTCAACGTTCGGGCACAAACCAAAGCCAAACTTGCTAGAATGAATGGCTCTGAAAACACTGCTGGTGCATTAAGTCTATTAAAAGAAATTGATGCGAGCCTTAGCCGTTTAGTTAAGAATAAATCTATTGACGTTCAATCAATGCGTTGGAAAAAACAACAGATAATTTTACTAATTGAAGCGAAAGATGTTGAAATTCTACAAGGGTTAGTGGATACAATCTCAAACAAATTTCAAGCGTCATTAAAGCTAAAAACCTTAGCTGCACAGGACGGCAAAAAAGTGACGGGAGAAATTTATGTCTCTGCTAAATAGTCTAAAAAACAGTGGTTCTGCGATGAAACAAAACCTACAACAGACGTCTGCCTTTCGTGCATGGATTGCACTGCAAGAAAGAGAACGTCAGTTGGTGAAAGTGATGGTTGGTTTTTTAGTGTTGGTTTTGTTTTATCTACTGGTTTATTCGCCAATGATTGAATCACACCAACAAGCCAAGCAAAAAATGGACAATGCACAGTCAACATGGCAATGGCTAAATAAACAGAATGATAAATTGGCTTCGATGAGTGGGAAGATTAAACAAGTATCTATCAACTCACAATCACAATTAACCCGATATTTACAGCAACAGCTTGCAAGGTTAAAATTAAAGTCAGCCGTTTCATCAATAAGTCCTATTAATGTTCGAGGCAATGAGGGAATTGAGATTCGTTTTACAGAAGTTAGCTCTCCACGGGTGATTCGTTGGTTGTCTAAAATGGAACAAGAAGGTGTAGTCGCGCAAGAATTAAGCCTCGTTAAAACTAAAAAAGGCATGGTAGCAGTGAAAGCTGTTTTTGAGGTGAGTAAATAGAATGTTGGTAAAATTATCAAAAAGTTTTTTTATATTTAGTGCGTTTGTAATTGTTTTAATCATCTCGATTGCGGTACATTTACCGCTAGGTTGGTTATTAGACCAACCACAAATTAAACAGCAAATCCCTAAAAACATCACCCTTTCACAACCACAAGGCACTTGGTGGAATGGTCAATTTCATGTAAAACTTAACACCCCAACAGAGAAAATTGAGCTGGGTGAAATTGCCTACAAAATAAGTTGGACGGACTTGTTATTTGCAGATTTAGCGGCAGATATCAGCTGGTTGGTCGCAGGTAAATCGGCAGATAAATTAACCGCTCAAGTGAATGTAGATGGTGAACTCTTAAAAGTAACCAATCTTTCAGGCGATGTTGCGGTGAGTTCGTTAATGCAATTATCAGAAAAAACCGCTATTCTTGCCGATGCAGGAGGAGAATTGCACTTGCTTGATTTAAGCTTTGAACTACCAATTAAAGAGGCTTGGCCAACCAAAATGACAGGAAAATTAACGATTACACAATTTTCCGCAATGGGCATGGAGCTAGGTTTACTCGAGGCGGTTCCTAGTGTGCAAGGGCAGGAAATTCAAACCAATATTACTGGTGGTCAACAATCGAAAGGCTGGGAATTAAAGGCTAACACGGTATTATTTAAAAATAATCGTTATCAGTATGACGTTAAGGTGACTGCAACCAATCCTAATAACATGCCAGATTGGGTGGCGTTAATGTTGCCGATGAAAAACCCTAGGCTTGCTAAATTAAGCCAGTCGGGCAGGTGGTAGCCTGTGCTCAAAATTCGTTTGTTTTTTGTTTTTATCACATCGTTGTTTTTGCTTGCCTGCGATGGAAAAAATGGGGATCCTGAAACACAAGAGATTGACCCTTTAACCAAACATCAATGGTATCTTTTTAACACGGGGCAATCCGCCTTAACCAGCAGTGGCTTGTCGGGAAAAATAGGTGCCGATATGCGAGGCTTTCCAAATAGTCAATTAGCGTTTGCAGATTATGCGAAAGGTTATACTGGTGCAGGTGTCGAAATTGCGATTATTGATAGTGGTCTTGAAATTATCCATGAAGATTTAGAGTTGAATATGGTTGTTAATGGTTCCTATAATTTTGCCAACGGCACTAATAATAAAGCTATTCACGATACAACCTCTGCGGAAATAGAAGGCGATCATGGTACCAGTGTGGCTGGCATTGCTGCCGCACGGGGCAATAATGGTTTAGGCACCATGGGAGTTGCCCCAAGGGCAAAGCTAAGAGGTTTTAATCTGCTTGCAACCAATGGTTTGACAGAAGAACTCGCCGCACTTGGTTTTCAACCTTCGGTAAATAATTTTGCTGGTATGAAAAATAATACGGTCGCTATTTTCAATAAAAGTTACGGAACGAATCCTGATAAGGTATTAGAAAAATTAGATAATGTCGACCAATTACATCACTCAAGTGTGGTTTCCGCGATGAAAAAAGGCACTGAAGTCTTGCGTAATCAAAAGGGTGCAATTTATGTAAAGGCATCAGGCAATGAATTTAGTGGCGGAACTGAGTTTAGCGAAAGCTATTGCTCTCAGGCGATAAGTAATCAGGTTACCTGCTACAACTCTAACCAAGAACCTGAAAATGCAAGCCCTTTTCAAATCGTGGTAGCGGCATTTAATGCAGATGATGAAAGGTCTTCTTATAGTAATACTGGCTCGGCAAATTGGATTACTGGAGCGGGCGGAGAGTTTGGACAGCAATCACCTGCAATAATGACGACGGATCAATCTGGTTGTGAACGTGGTTATAGCCGAGACTCAAATACGATTTCACCCAACACCTCTTTTAATCGTGGCAGGAGTGATGTAAATGTTGAGTGTAATTATTATACGGCATTTAACGGCACCTCTTCTGCCACGCCAGCGGTAAGTGGTGCGGTGGCATTAATTTTATCAGCCAATCCAGCAGCTACTTGGCGAGATGTGAAATATATCTTGGCAAAAACGGCTCGTAAACTTGACTCCGAACTGGCAGAAATAACTATTAATTTAAATGGCTCAACGCAAGTGATTGACCAAAAATGGGTAACTAACGCCGCAGGGTTTCACTTCAGCAATGCTTACGGTTTTGGTGCCGTGCATATTCTTGATGCGGTGTCACTAGCGGAACAAAGACAAACATCAAATATTAATATGGCAGAGATGGTGGTTATTAATAAAGAAAGTAACCTCTTTAGTAATGCTAACAGCGTGCCTAACAAAAGTACCATTGGGCTTAGTAAAACGCTAGCTATTTCATCCAGTGAAACGGTTGAATCCGTTGAGTTGATGGTCGATTTATCAGCAATTCAAGCTGCAAATACCAGGTCTGATAATAAAATAGACGCCGCAGATTATCTAATTGAACTTAGCTCACCAGCAGGAACAAAGTCGATTATGATGACCCCATTTAATGCCTATTTATCTGGCGTTGACATGCCAAATTTTAAAATGATTTCCCATGCTTTTTATGGTGAATCGTCGGCAGGTATCTGGACATTAAAAATAACGGATGTTGATGGCAGTGAAGCAAACCATATCCAACATGTTGGTGAAGGAAAACTCAATAAATTTGGATTAACCATTTATGGACATTAAAATGAAAATACTATTAACGATAGCCTTAATACTAACCGCTAGTTCTGCACAAGCCTATTTACAAGCTTGTCAATTGGTTGCAGAAAAAGCAGGGGAATCCTACCAAGTTAAACCCAATCGTTTCGCCAGTATTGTCGCTCCTATAGACTTACCACAGTCAATAGCGACCAGCGGTTTAATCGAAAGAAATGGCATGTGGTTCATTTACCAAGCTGATTCTGAATTGTTTGAAAAACAGCAGTGTTCACCACAGCAAAAAAACGATATTGAAATTGTTCCCGTGCTCTACAATCAAACGAGTGGTCATAACGCAGTGGTCAACGGCGTATTTATGATTAAAACCCATCAAGAGCAAGATATTCACCTAGTCGGCAATAAATATGACATCAGAAAAATAACTCAACTACCCAATCGTTTCACCGCTATTTTTGACGTCAAACCGCAAGATTCGTATGATGAATTTATAGAAATTCTATCAAAAGATAAAGACATAGAAAAATTAATTCCACTGCTCAGTGAACCTAGATACCGCACACGTTAAAGCCTCAAGCATGGCTTGGTTCGTCTATCTACTGCAATGTGCCGATGACACTCTCTACTGTGGTATTACCACCAACCTAGAAAAAAGGATAAGACAGCACAACGGCGAAATCATCGGTGGGGCAAAGTACACCAAAGCCCGACAACCCTGCAAACTAGTCTATTCAGAAACAGTTAAAAATCGCAGCGAAGCGTCTAAGCGAGAGCACGCTATTAAAAAATTAACTAGACCTGCAAAATTGGCATTAATCATTCAAAAAATAATCAAAAACCAATAAACCAACCTAAAAAGTGCCCAGGGGGCCCCCTGGGCACTTTTTAGGGGGATTTATCGTTTAAGAAGTAAGTAACTTCCTATAATTACTGTCATCACTTGTATGTGGCTTTGGTAGTCGCCGTAGTCTAAGTCTGTAACCAGCGGCAGACCTGCGATTGTTAGTAAGATTAGTGCGAACTCTTTACGTTTTTGGCTTTTGTTTTGTTGTTCTATTTTTTGATTGAGTTCGGCAATTTGAACCGCTGTTTGATTGAAGTCAGCGTGCCCTAGTTTGGTTAGGGTGCTGTGGATTAATCCAGGTAGTTGCGGAGCTTGCTCTATCCAAAAGGGTAGGTTTGATTTTACATTTTTGACGAGACTTTGCGGCCCTAAACGATCTTTCATCCAGTTTTCTAGGAAGGGTTTGGCTGTATCCCATAGGTCGAGTTCGTCGTCTAGTTGGCGACCTAACCCTTCAATATTCAGCAATGTTTTTTGTAGTAAAACCAGTTGAGGTTGTACTTCCATGCCAAAACGGCGGGCGGTTTGGAATAGTCGCAATAAGAATAATCCGAATGAAATTTCTTTTAACGGTCTGTCCCAAATCGGTTCACAAACTGAACGAATTGCGGATTCTAGTTCATTAACTCGTGTTGTTTTTGGTACCCAGTTGGATTCTATGTGTAATTCTGCTACGCGTAAATAATCACGGTTGAAAAATGCGAGAAAGTTTTCGGCTAGGTAGCGTTGGTCTTCAGGCGTGAGTGTGCCCATGATGCCGAAGTCGATGGCGGCATAGCGTCCGTCTGCTAGCACGAAAATATTACCAGGGTGCATATCGGCGTGGAAAAAGTTGTGTTTGAATACTTGGGTAAAGAAAATAGTCACGCCCATTGCTGATAGGTCGGTTAAATCAATACCTTGCTGTTGTATTTCATCAATTTCTGAAATACGCGTACCGTAAATTCGTTCCATGGTCATGACGCTATCATTGGTGTGAGACCAATATATTTCAGGAACATATAGCAAGTCAGAATTGTCAAAGTTGCGTCTTAATTGTGCGGCATTCGATGCTTCGCGCATCATATCGAGTTCGTCTAGAATGGTTTTTTCGAACTCTTCAACCACCTCGACAGGGTGCAGTCGTTTTGAATCTTTGACGGCAGCTTCTAACAGCTCAGCTAGTGAACGCATGATTGAAATATCTTGTTCAATAACAGGCTTAATATCTGGACGAACCACTTTCACTACTACGTCTGTGCCGTCATACAGTGTGGCGGCGTGAACTTGGGCGATTGAGGCTGATGCCATTGGAATCGGGTCAAAGCTAGCAAAAGCTTCTTCGATGGTTTTCTTTAATCCCTGTTCAATAATTTGAATGGAGTGTTGTTCATCAAATGGCGGGCAGTCATCTTGTAGCTTACGTAGTTCAACGGAAATATCTTCGGGTAATAAGTCTTTACGGGTGGAAATGGCTTGCCCTAGTTTGATGAAAATCGGTCCAAGTTCTTCTAAGGCTAAGCGGATTCTAACCCCTCGTTCGCCCGTTGATTTTTTACGCCAGTTCCAAGGTAAAATCATATTGGCAATAATCAGCCATGAAAACTTGGTATCCGCTAGCACAAGGTAGTCTATCTTGTGGAAGGTTAAAACCCGGTTAATTTTAATAATACGAGAAGCTTGCGAGAAGAGCATTTTTAGTTTTTTCATTTAATTTTACTTGGTTAGATTTTGTAAGCTGGTTTGGATTTTTTGTTCAAGAGCGTTTACGGCGATTTCGGTTTGTTGAACTTGTTTTTTAAAACGGTTTATTTGCGAGTTGGTAGGGAGAAGGTTGGCTTCAAAGTGCAAATACTCTTCGATAGTTTTGCCTACTTTCTGCTTTGCCGCCTTTGCTTTTTGTTGTCCACCTCGCAAGGTCGAACCGATTTGAAAAGCAATCATATCACCAGTATATTGCGAAAGCATCTCTTCCCAGTCGATTTCAATACTATGTAAAGCCTTTAAGAAATCTGTACCGATAGCATCATCTTCGTTAGCATGTGTTTGATGCGAAACCCAATCAATAATCGTGCTTTTTAGTTGGCTGTCCGCCTTGCCCAATAGATGGGTTTGTACAACAAAACCGTTGTTCTCACCATCGGTTTGGTAGATGATAAAAAACGTTTGCTTAATATCCGTAAAGGTCAGTTGAATAACTTTTTCATCAACCTTGTCAAAGCCCGAACCTTGTTCTTCATCGAGTTTGATTTTTTGATTTAAAATCAACTCAAAAGTTTTCGATAAACTAGTCGAAATGGTTTCTTGAATTTTCATGTTAGTATTTCCAGCCACGGTGTAAGGCGACAATGCCGTTCGACATGTTTAAATACTCAGCCTTATCAAACCCCGCATTAAGCATCATGTTTTTTAAAGTTTCTTGGTCAGGGTGCATACGAATTGACTCCGCAAGATATTGGTAGCTTTCTTCATCATTGGCAATCATTTTACCGAGTTTTGGTAAAATGTTGAAAGAATAGAAATCATAAGCTTTTGCCATTAACGGTTGCGTGACTTTTGAAAATTCTAACACCATTAATTGTCCGCCAGGTTTTAATACGCGACAAATTTCAGCAAGAGCTTGGTCTTTGTCAGTGACGTTGCGTAGTCCAAATGCGATGGTCACTAAATCAAAAGTATTGTCGGCATAGTTTAACGCCTCGGCATTGCTGATAACATAATCCACGTTACCGATAATGCCCAAATCTGTTAAACGATCTCGACCCACTCGTACCATGCTCTCATTAATGTCCGCTAAAATTACTTTGCCAGATTTACCAACACGTTTAGCAAATTCTTTGGTTAAATCACCTGTGCCACCTGCTAAGTCCAGCACCACATTACCAGGGCGAATACCGCTGAGTTCAATGGTATGGCGTTTCCAAAAACGGTGAATTCCTAGCGACATCACATCATTCATAATGTCGTAGTTTCCGGCAACAGAATCAAAAACGCCTTTTACTTTTTTGACCTTATCTTCAACCGCGACCTCGGCAAAACCAAAATCAATTGTTTTTTTGTTGCTACTCATTTTAATTCCTTGCTCTGTGTGGTTGAAGATTCTACTTTTTCTAAGTAGCTTTGCCAATATTGACTATAGTTTACACCAAAGTTATACAAACTATCCCAACTATAAATTCCTGAATCATGTCCATCATCAAATGTCAGTTGAATGGCATAATTACCAATAGGGGTAATTGCATCAATATTGACATTTTGTTTACCTAATTGTAACACTTCTTGACCAGGTGCATGCCCTGTCACTTCCGCGGAAGGTGAGTGAACGCGTAAAAATTCACAACTGTATTCAAAGGTTTCATCGGAATCAAAACGAACCAGTAGTTTTTTGGATTTGTGTTTTAACTTAATGTCAGTGGGTTGAGGCATGGCAATCAGCTTTCATTTTTATCAGAAAGCTCATTGTAGAGTAGGTTGGTGAGGTTGTATAGTTTCTGTCTAGTTTTTATGCCTATCAACAAAGCGGAGAAGAGCCATAAATTTTATCTATGTTTTTTACGGTTTCCCAGCGTAAGTTTAAATGCTTTGAT
>CAZQYD010000019.1:0-14082 GCA_964597465.1 uncultured Piscirickettsiaceae bacterium
AAGCTCAATTTATTGCGGACATTTATGCAGCTACAGCAATTGGTGTAGGTGTTATCCTTGCGGCAGCGGGACTTGGTTCAGCTATTGGCTGGGGTCTTATTTGTGCAAAAACTTTGGAAGGTATTTCACGTCAACCTGAAATGCGTCCTGTGCTAATGACTAACATGTTTATCTTTGCTGGTTTAATGGAATCTTTCCCTTTCATCATCTTAGCATTTGCAATGTGGTTCTTATTTGCAAACCCATTCGTTGGTGCTATGCAGTCAGCTCTTGGTGCTTAATAAGTCAAGAGTGAATTTAAAGCTTTTGGCTTTAAATTCCCCGATTAACTATAACGAATGGCGAGGTAATCACCGTGAGTATTAACGCAACCCTTCTTATACAGGTAATAGCATTTATTGTATTTATCTGGTTTATACAAAAGGTGCTGTGGGGGCCGCTTTCTAAGTTAATGGAAGACCGTCAGAAGAGAATTTCCGACGGGCTTTCAGCGGCAGAAGAAGGCAAAAATGCTCTTGAGAAAGCTGAACTTAAAGCAAAAGAATTGCTTAAAGATACGAAAGCTCAAGCTCAAGTGGTATTGGGTCAAGCTGAAAAGCGTGGTTCTGAAATCGTAGAAGATGCGAAAGTAAAAGCCACCGAGGAAGCAGACCGAATCAAAGCATCCGCCCAAGCAGAATTAGAACAAGAAGTAAGTCGTGCAAGAGAAGAACTTCGTCAAGAAGTATCAACACTTGTCATCGCTGGAGCAGAAAAAATTCTTAATAAAGAAGTTGATGCAAAAAGCCATGATGATTTACTGAAAACCTTAGTGAAATCAATCTAAGGAGGAGGTTCTATGGCACAATTAATAACAATTGCAAGACCCTATGCTGATGCGGCTTTTGCAAATGCAAAAGAATCAGGTAAATTAGCTGAAAGGTCTCAAGAACTAGCAAATTTAGCAACTATTGCAACGGATACAAGTATGCAAGCTTTAATTGCTAATCCATCCTCATCTGATGAAAATATAATGGATGTTTTTACATCTGTTATGGATGGTAACTTGAGTGCCGAAGGTAAAAACTTGCTAGCAATAATGGCCGAAAATAAAAGACTTTCTGTTTTAGCGGAGGTCTCAAGTTTATTTGAAGACCTTAAAGCTAAAGACGAGAATCGTATTAGAGCGACCGTTATTTCTGCACGTAAGCTTACTGTCGAGCAAAACGAAAAATTAAGTGCTGCTTTAAATGCTAAGTTTGATGCAGAAGTTGAAATAACAACAGAAGTTGATGCTTCTTTGATTTCTGGCATAAAAATAATCGTTGGTGACTGGGCTATAGATGGTTCAGCACAAGCACAATTAAACAAACTTGGCGCAGCAATCGCCCAATAATGGAGAGACACAATGCAATTGAATGCCTCTGAAATTAGTAGCTTGATCCAAGACCGTATTAAAGGTTTTGATGCAGCTGCTGAGTCTGGTAGTGAAGGGACTGTTGTCAGCATCGCTGATGGTATTGCTCTTATTCACGGCGTATCAGACGTAATGTATGGCGAGATGGTTCAGTTTGACAAGGATACCTTCGGAATGGCTCTAAACTTAGAGCAAGATTCTGTAGGTGTAGTAATTCTTGGTGAATTTGAACATATCTCAGAAGGTGACAAAGTAACTTGTACCGGTAAGATTTTAGAAGTACCTGTAGGTCCTGAAATGATGGGTCGTGTAGTAGATGCTTTAGGTCGTCCTATTGACGGAAAAGGTCCTATTGACGCTAAGATTACTTCACCAATCGAACGTATCGCACCTGGTGTTATTGATCGTCAATCAGTTGATGAGCCAATGATGACTGGTATTAAGTCTATTGATTCAATGATTCCTGTTGGTCGTGGTCAACGTGAGTTGATTATCGGAGACCGTCAAACAGGTAAAACAGCAATAGCGATTGATGCAATTATTTCTCAAAATAACACTGGTGTTAAATGTGTTTACGTAGCAATGGGGCAAAAAGCTTCTACTGTTAACAACGTAAGACGCAAGCTAGAAGAAGTTGGTGCAATGGATAACGTTGTTATCGTTGCTGCTAATGCTTCTGATCCAGCGGCTCTTCAATACATGGCTGCTTATGCAGGTTGTGCGATGGGTGAATACTATCGTGACCGTGGTGAAGATGCGTTAATCATTTATGATGATTTAACAAAGCAAGCTGAAGCATATCGTCAGGTTTCTTTACTACTTCGTCGTCCACCAGGACGTGAAGCTTTCCCTGGTGATGTATTCTATCTTCATAGTCGTCTTCTTGAACGTGCTGCTCGTGTAAGTGCTGCTTATGTTGAAGAATTTACCAATGGTGAAGTAAAAGGTAAAACTGGTTCTTTAACCGCGTTGCCGATTATCGAAACTAAAGCTGGTGATGTATCTGCATTCGTTCCAACTAACGTAATTTCAATTACTGATGGACAAATTTTCCTTGAAAGTAGTTTATTTACTCAAGGTATTCGTCCTGCTGTAAACGCTGGTTTATCTGTATCACGTGTTGGTGGTGCTGCTCAAACTAAAGCGATTAAGAAGTTAGGTGGTGGTATTCGTCTTGACCTTGCTCAATATCGTGAATTAGCGGCATTTGCTCAGTTTGCATCAGATTTAGATGCGGCGACTAAAGCTCAGCTAGAACGTGGTAAGCGTGTGACAGAGTTAATGAAGCAGAAACAATATTCGCCATTAACGATTGCCGAAATGGCAGCTTCGCTATACGCTGCAAATGAAGGTTACTTAGATGATGTAGACGTGGATAAAGTTTTAGACTTTGAAGCGGCTCTACATGCAACTCTTAAATCTGATTACGCTGAATTAGCTGCAAAAATCAATGAGAAAGGCGGTTGGGATGATGAAATTATCTCTGGCGTTAAAGCTTGTTGTGATGCATTTAAAGCTAACGGCGTTTACTAAGGAGTAACCCATGGCAGGCGGTAGTAAAGAAATTAAGGCTAAAATTAGCTCAGTTACAAATACCAAAAAAATCACGAAAGCCATGGAGATGGTAGCTGGTTCCAAAATGCGTAAGGCGCAAGCTCGCATGGAAGCAACTAAACCATACGTAGAAAAAGTGAAGAGAGTAATTAGTCATGTTGCTAAAGCACATCCTGAGTATAAGCATCCTTATACGCAAGAATCAGATAGTGTTAAAAAAGTTGCATTGCTAGTGATTTCTTCAGATCGTGGTTTATGTGGTGGATTAAATTCAAATCTATTTCGCAAGATTTTACCTGTTCTTAAAGAATGGGAAGAAGCTGGTGTAGAAGTAGAATTAGCATTAGTTGGTAACAAAGCACAAGCATTTTTCCGTTCTTATGGCGGAAATGTAGTGGCTGCGGTTTCTGACTTGGGTGATTCTCCTCACATAGAAGATTTAGTAGGTACGGTAAAGGTTGTATTGGATAAGTTTGATGATGGTGATATTGATGAAGTGTATTTAGCTTCTAATGTATTCGTTAACGCAATGACTCAAGATCCAACCGTTTCAAAATTAGTACCTCTTGAATCTAAAGACTCGACAGAAGCTTCACATTGGGATTATTTATATGAGCCTGATGCTAAAACTGCGCTAGATTTACTGATGCGTCGTTATATAGAAAGCTCGGTATTCGGTTCTATGGTCGAGAATATATCTTGTGAGCAGAGTGCTAGAATGATCGCAATGAAAAATGCGACTGATAATGCAGGTGAGATGATCGATGATCTAAAACTTGCTTATAATAAAGCACGTCAAGCAGCAATCACCGCAGAATTGTCAGAAATTGTTTCTGGCTCTGCTGCAGTATAGATTTGAAAATCAATAATAAGGTTTAAAAATTATGAATGGACAAATAGTACAAGTAATCGGCGCGGTAATCGACGTCGAATTTAAAGGTGCTGATTTACCGAACATCTATGATGCTTTAATCGTTGAAGAACAAGGGCTAACGCTTGAAGTTCAACAACAAATCGGAGACGGCAAAGTGCGAGCAATCGCAATGGGTGCTTCTGATGGTTTAAAGCGTGGCATGGCTGTATCAAATACTGGTAAAGCGATTGAAGTACCAGTAGGTAAAGCAACACTAGGTCGTATCTTCGATGTTCTTGGTAACCCAATTGATAATGCGGGCCCAGTAGAATCTGAAACAAAAAATACAATTCACCGTCGTGCGCCAGTATTTGATGAACTAGCGGCTTCGCAAGAGCTACTAGAAACGGGTGTTAAAGTAATTGATTTAATCTGCCCGTTTGCAAAAGGTGGTAAAGTTGGTCTTTTCGGTGGTGCTGGTGTTGGTAAAACAGTCAATATGATGGAATTAATTCGTAACATTGCGATGGAACATTCAGGTTACTCAGTATTTGCTGGTGTAGGTGAGCGTACTCGTGAAGGTAACGATTTCTATTATGAAATGGAAGAATCTGGTGTACTTGATAAAGTTGCATTGGTATATGGTCAAATGAATGAGCCACCAGGTAACCGTTTACGTGTTGCTTTGACTGGTTTAACCATGGCAGAATATTTCCGTGACGAAGGGCGTGATATCTTATTCTTCGTAGATAACATCTACCGTTATACACTTGCTGGTACGGAAGTATCTGCATTGTTAGGTCGTATGCCATCTGCGGTAGGTTATCAGCCAACTCTTGCAGAAGAGATGGGGATGATTCAAGAGCGTATTACCTCAACTAAAACAGGCTCGATTACTTCAATCCAAGCGGTATATGTACCTGCGGATGATTTAACTGACCCTGCTCCAGCAACAACTTTTGTTCACTTGGACGCGACTGTTGTATTGAACCGTGCGATTGCTGAAACAGGAATTTATCCTGCGATTGATCCACTAGATTCAACTTCTCGTCAGCTAGATCCTCTAGTGGTTGGTCAAGAACATTATGATGTTGCTCGTGGAGTTCAACAAACTCTGCAACGTTATAAAGAACTTAAAGATATTATTGCAATTCTAGGTATGGATGAGCTTTCAGAAGAAGATCGTTCTTCTGTTGCTCGTGCTCGTAAGATTCAGCGTTTCTTCTCTCAACCTTACTTTGTAGCCAAAGTATTTACGGGTGAAGATGGTCGTTATGTAAGTCTAAAAGAAACCATTCGTGGTTTTAAAATGATACTTGACGGTGAGTTGGACAATATTCCTGAGCAGGCA
The DNA here is from genome assembly GCA_964597465.1 of uncultured Piscirickettsiaceae bacterium. GTDB lineage: Bacteria > Pseudomonadota > Gammaproteobacteria > Thiomicrospirales > Thiomicrospiraceae > Hydrogenovibrio. Next base: position 5,155 of record CAZQYD010000019.1, read on the forward strand.
TTTATGTATGCAGGTGATATTGACGAAGTGCTAGAAAAAGCTAAGAAATACGAAGGTTAATTGATTATGGCAGTCTCAATGCAGGTAGATATTGTAAGTGCAGAAGGTTCTATTTTTTCTGGAACAGCGGAAATGGTTTTTGCACAGGCTGCTGATGGTGAGGTAGGTATTTTACCTAATCATACCCAGTTTTTAAGTTCACTTAAACCTGGTCAAGTTCGTGTTATTTCTGGTGATGATGAGCAATGTTTCTTTATCAACAGCGGTATCATTGAAATTCAGCCTGAAGTGCTAACTATCCTTGCGGATACAGCAATTCGAGCAGAAGACTTAGATCAAGTAAAAGCTGAAGATGCAAAACGCAGAGCTGAAGAAGCGATGGATCAAGCAAAATCTGATACAGATATTGCAAGAGCCCAAGTTGAATTAGCAGAAGCGGTTGCACAAATTCAAACTATCACTAAGCTTAGAGATAGATTGAATAAAACTGGATTAGGCAAATAATCATTCGTTATTTTTAAGAAAAGCACCTTTGGGTGCTTTTTTTTTGTTTAAAATAAACTTATTAGATAAACAGGGTAGGACAGGTATGTCAGTTAAAGTTATTATTTTAGCCGCCGGAAAAGGTTCACGAATGCGTTCCAAGTTGCCAAAGGTATTACAGCCCTTAGCGGCAAAACCCTTGCTAGGTTATGTTATTGACGTTGCCCAGTCTTTGGCTGCACAGAATATTTCAACCGTGGTTGGACATGGTGCAGAACTTGTTAAGAAAAAATTCGCTGATGTTAAAGGTTTGTCTTTTGTTCAGCAGACAGAGCAGCTTGGAACGGGGCATGCTGTTATGCAAGCAAATGATTGTTATGCGGATGAAGATACCGTTTTGATTCTATATGGTGATGTGCCTTTAACCCAAACAAAAACCTTACAGGATTTGTTAAGTCTTGTGTCAAATGAACATCCTTTAGCTGTTCTTACGATTACCTTGGCAGACTCCTCAGGTTATGGCAGGATTGTTAGAAATTCTCATCATCAAGTTTGTTCGATTGTTGAAGAAAAAGATGCCAGTATTGAACAAAAGAAAATTAAAGAAGTCAATACGGGGATTATGGCGGTTAAAGGAGCGAATCTTCGCAGTTGGTTACAGCAGCTATCCTGTAAAAATGCACAGGGAGAATATTACTTAACGGATATTATTGCAATGTGTGTTGCTGAAGGTTTACAAGTCGCGACAACTGAGCCAATAGATGAAATTGAAGTCATTGGTGTTAATAATAAAAAACAGTTACAGTTGCTAGAAAGAGATTACCAGCAAATGCTAGCGGCGGATTTAATGGAGCAGGGTGCTACCTTGGTAGATGCTAGCCGAATTGATATTCGAGGTGAAGTAACAACGGGTATGGATGTGCTGATTGATGTTAATACCATATTTGAAGGCAAGGTTAGTCTCGCTGATGATGTGGTGATTGGCAGCCATTGCATTATTAAAAACACGCAGATTGCCGCGGGTACAATCGTTTCACCTTTTTCTCATATAGAGGGAGCGACGATTGGTGAGAATTGCTTAATTGGTCCCTATGCGCGTATCCGTCCCGATTCGAACTTATCTGATAATGTTAAAATTGGTAATTTTGTTGAGACCAAAAAAGTAAATGTTGGAAAGGGTTCAAAAGTGAATCATTTAAGCTATATTGGCGATACCAAAATGGGTGAAAATTGCAATATTGGAGCAGGAACAATAACCTGTAATTATGACGGTGTAAATAAACACCTCACCCAGTTGGGCAATAACGTTTTCATTGGTTCTGCAACGCAATTAGTTGCGCCTGTTTCTTTGACGGATAACGTAACGATTGGTGCAGGGTCAACAATAACTAAGAATGTGACAGAGCCAGGATTGGCATTGTCACGTGCCAAGCAAATCTGTATTAAAAACTGGCAAAAACCAGTTAAAAATAGTTAAAAAGTTTACCCCCCTGGGCACTTTTTACCCAGAAATAGTTGGATATTGACTCCTAAAGGAAATACTGTGCTTTATCTACAAATAGAACCACAAGATGTTGAGCCTTTTAAAACGTTTCTTGTTAAGAATGGCTGGGAAGTTGTTTCTCAAGACGGTGGTCAGAGTAATTTTATTGGCTGGGCATATATTATTCACCTGTCAAAAACCATCGATACTAAATTAGCAGAAACGTGGCTACATTTTTCAGAAAACATGAGTAAGCAAGAGTCGCATATTGAGTTAAATGTTATCGCCAAAAATGAACTCACCAATTTACAAAAACAGTTTAATGAACAAACTTAACGCCTATATTTCTTTAACAAGGCTGGATAAACCTGTTGGAACCTACTTGGTCTTGTGGCCCACCTTATTTGCACTTTGGTTAGCGGCAGACGGATTTCCTGGTTGGCACTTGTTAGTAGTGTTTATCTTAGGTGCAATCATTATGCGTTCTGCGGGTTGTGTGATTAATGACTTTGCGGATCAAGATTTTGACGGTCATGTCGAACGAACTTGTCAGCGCCCGATTGCGTCGGGTTTGATTTCTGCAAAATCTGCATTAGTTTTTTTTACAGTATTAATTTTTATCGCCTTTATTCTTGTGCTAACCCTTAATAAGTCAGTGATTGCTTGGTCATCAGGCGCGGTTATTCTCGCCGCGTTATACCCCTTTATGAAACGGCATACCTATTGGCCACAAGCCTTTTTAGGGGCCGCCTTTGCTTGGGCAATTCCAATGAGTTTTGCGGCGGTGAACGAGACAGTTCCAGCCGAAGCTTGGGTGATATTTTCAGCGACTATGGTTTGGGCAATTATTTATGATACTGCCTATGCAATCGGTGATAAAAAAGATGATTTAAAAATAGGCGTGAAATCGACCGCTATTTTATTTGGTGTTTATACGAACCTTATTATAGGTGTGTTTCAAGCTATTATGCTGTCTCTATTGGTTTGGACTGGTTTATTGTTTAAGCTAGGAGAAAGTTATTATATTGGCTTAATTTTTGTTGCTTTATTATTCATTAGCCACCAGTTTATGCTTGCTAAGCAAAATGATAAACTAGCGTTTAAAGTTTTTTTAGGCAATCACTGGGCATTTTTAATCCTATGGCTTTCCGTAGTCGTTGATAAATTTTACTGAAGAGTAACTTGCTCGGGTGCTTGCGTGATAAATGCATCTTCAAAACCCCAGTCAGAATTAATAATAGCCTTCGAAAATAATTGCAATAGCGTATTTAAAAATTCAGGATTATAGCTGAATTCAAAACCGTTGCCATTTTCTGGAGCCATAGAAAGCAAGGGTAGTTCTGTATTAAAGTTTTTAAACGATATCTTGGTAAACAGCACAGGCTCTTGACCTATTGGGTGTTCAAATATCTTTGAACTGCCAAGTGAATTAGGCTTTTTGGTTTGTGTGAATTCTGGACTGTTAGCGGTTTGTTTTATTTTACTTTGGATTTTCTTACCCGTTACAGGGTGTTGCCCCTGCAAAATAGGCATTAATAATTTAAGGTAACGGCGGGTGACCCAGGCCTTTAATTGCTGGTTATCTTGAGTTTCCACCGTAAAAAGAATTCGGTCTTCAAAAGAAGAAAAGCTAGCGTGTAGTTGTTGGATGGCGTTTGACATTCATTTATCTTATTTAAAATCAATTATTATCATTATACCTTCAATATTTTTTCTCTTTAAATATTCTAAGAAAATTATATTTTGGAGGTTCTGGTCACATTTTTTACATGTATCTTTTTCACTCAATAAAGCGAAGAAGAGCCTAAAAAACTTTGTTTAATTACACTATTAACATATAATGCCAACGATATTGTAAATAATACTTATTTATAATAATTTGAGGCATTTGCATAAATGGACGCACAAATTAAAATGGCTAAGTTTTTATCCACAACCCATTTATATAAATTTCTTAAGTGTTTCCTTAACTAAAACATGGTCAACTTAAAAATGAAATTAATACAAAAAACAACACTGCTATTAGCAATGGCATCAATATCTGGTGGCGGATTTGCAGCTGAACCAACAGCTTTAGATACCCTGTCAGTTACCACCACAAGAATGGCAAAACCCGCTAAGTCTCTACCAAATACAGTGACTATCATCAATGCAGAAAGTTTAAAAAAACAAACCACTATTAACGATTCATTAGCAGGAATTTTAGAAAAAACTGTTCCAGGATTTGCACCTAGTTCGCAAAAAATGTCAGGTCGTGCTGAAACGCTAAGAGGGAAAAATCCGTTATATATGATTGACGGTATTCCGCAACACAACCCTATGCGTGATGGTTCTCGTGATGGCTATACCATTGACACCGATTTTTTAGAACGCATTGAAGTTATTCATGGAGCAAATGCCATACAAGGTGTGGGTGCGACAGGTGGCGTGATTGGTATGACTACCAAATCAGCAAAAGGTAATGGTGAGTGGAACAATGAAATAAAAATTGGACTTACTTCAAACGATAAACTTGGTAGTGAAGGGTTAGGGCATAAATTAACCTATATTGGTAGCATTAAAAAAGATCAGTTTGATTTTGTCGGTGGAGTTGCTTATCAAAAAAGAGGCATGTTTTATGATGCCAACGGCGATATGGTTGGAATTTACCCAACGCAAGGCGACATTATGGACTCAACTTCAAGAGATCTATTCTTTAAAGCGGGCTATAACATTTCAAATGCACAACGCATACAACTGATGATAAATGATTTTGAACTCGCTAAAAACGGCGACTACAAGCCTGTTTCAGGCGATAGAAGTGTAGGAAAATATGCAACATCTGAAAAAGGCGACCCTAGTGCAACCGTTGGCGATCCTGCTAAAAATGATGTTACTAGCATATCGTTAGACTATAGAGATAGTGATTTAGCTGGCGGAGAATTGCACACTCAACTTTATTTTCAAGATTATGCGGCTCGTTTTGAGGGTGGTACTTTTGTCAGTTCAAAAACAGGCAAAGGATTTTTTCGTTTAACACCTAATGGTGCGCCTTATTTAGACCAATCAGAAATTCAATCTAAAAAACATGCGTTAAAAGTTTCCTATTCAAAAACTGATTTTGCAAATGTTGAAGGTTTAACGCCACTTATTGGTTTAGATTACACCTCTGATACTAGCAATCAATCCTTGGTTAAGTCCGGTCGTAAGTGGGTGCCAGATGTAAACTTTACAACAATTTCTCCATTTGTACAGTTTGATTATTCAGTCACCGATAACATTCAATTAAGTGCAGGAATTCGTCATGAATCAGCAAGCTTAAATGTTGATGATTACACGACCATTGCAGCCTATCAAAGCACCGATGTCGGAGGTGGAAAGCCTACCTTTAGTGAAACACTAAAAAATATTGGTGCCGTCTATTATGTAAGTGATGACCTATCTGTTTACGCTTCTTATTCTGAAGGATTTGACATGGCAGATGTAGGTCGAGTGTTAAGAGGTATCAAAACAGCAGGGGAAGATATTGATACCTTTCTTGATTTAGAGCCAGTTGTCACCACAAATAAAGAGATTGGTGCAGATTTTACCAATGATAAATTACAAGTACACTTAGCATTTTATCAATCTAATACCGATTTAGGTGCTCGTTTATCTAAAAATGATAGTGGGATTTATGAAGTAAAAAGAGAAAAACAAGCTGTTAAAGGTTGGGACATTACCGCTAGCTACAATTTTGAAAATGATATTGTATTAGGGGCAAATTATGCTGAAATTTCTGGTCTATATGATTCTGATAGTGATGGAAAAACCGATACTGATTTAGGTGGTGCGAATATTGCACCCAATAAATTCATGATTTTTGCTGAAAGCAAATTATTTGGTATCGACAATATGATCCAAGTTTCAAAATTATTAGACAAAGAGTTTACCGGTAAAGGTACTAAGAAAAATGGTTCCAATGAATTTGACGGCTATACCCTCGTAGATTTTTATCTATCAAAACAAACGGATTTTGGTCAGTTTAGTTTAGGAGTTGAAAACCTGTTAAACGAAAATTATGAAACTTATTTCTCTCAAACCGAATCGGGACAAAAAGATAAACAATATTTTGCAGGTAAAGGGCGTGCTGTTACTTTAACCTATCAAAACAATTTTTAAATTTATTTAATTTATCATAAAAATGCTAGGGGGTACCACCCTGGCAATTTTTTATTTAGAACCACTTTTTAGAAAAACTTCAGTCAATAATAGCTTATTTTTCTTTTGAGTAAAAACAGAATATCTAGCTAACTTGCCATCTATTTTAGAAATTTTAAACGCACTACGATTAACATTTTTTAGATTAAATAATATCTCGCCAAGGGGTTGAGTGCCTAACTTCTTAATCGCAAACCACGAATTTCCGCTATGTAAATCCTCAATCACCGTTCGTGCGTAAAGTAATCTCTGCTGACCTGATTTTAAAACAACACAACGAACCCATGCTTTTTTATTGTCTGCTAATCTCAGTGCTTGTCGTTCGTAATTTAACGGAAGTTGCCAGTTTTCGGATAATACTTCTACCCTTACATTTGGGTATTCTTTTTTAAATTTAGCGGTTAACGATTGTGTTTCTAGCAACCATGATTTTTGGTGTAAACTCACCTTTAATCGTTGCCACAAACAAGCGGGTTTCCAATGGTTGGCTAGGTTATGCCTGTTTATATTCACTTTTATTACCTACCCATCGTTGTTGTAATATTGCTAAGGTTTCAGGTTGTTGTTTGGTTATGATTTCAGCCCAATATTTTACCGTAGGAATCAGTTCCGCATCACGATTTAAATCGGCGATTCTAAATTGTAGCCCGCCTGTTTGTTTGGTGCCTAGCACTTCACCTGCACCACGGATTTTTAAATCCTCCTCGGCTATTTTAAAACCATCGGTGGTGTTTCGCATAATATTTAAGCGTTTAGAACTGGTCTGACTTAATGGCGGTTGATACATTAATACGCAAAAACTTTTTTTCGCCCCCCGTCCCACTCGTCCCCGTAATTGGTGTAATTGAGCCAACCCTAATCGTTCCGCATTTTCAATAATCATTAGGCTAGCATTAGGTACATTCACGCCCACTTCAATCACTGTGGTAGCAACTAACAAATCTAACTCATGGGCTTTAAACGCACGCATCATTGCTACTTTTTCTTTCGCCTTTAATCGTCCATGAATTAAGCCCACTCGTAAATTAGAATGCTCGATAAATTCTTGAGCAGTAACTTCGGCGGCTTGAGCGATTAACAACTCAGATTCCTCAATCAATGGGCAAACCCAATAAGCCTGCACACCTTGTTGGCATTGTTTGATTAAATTTTCCATCACCGCAGGGCGTTTTTCATTACTTAATACCGCCGTATCAACAGGCGTTCTGCCGGGCGGTAATTCATCAATCACCGACAAATCTAAATCTCCATACGCACTCATTGCCAAGGTGCGTGGAATCGGGGTAGCAGTCATAATAAGTTGGTGCGGATGTTGGTCGTTATTTTTGCCTTTTTCGTGTAAAGAAAGTCGTTGATGCACCCCAAAACGATGCTGTTCGTCAATAATGACCAAGCCTAAATTATTAAATTCGACCTCATCTTGAAACAAGGCATGTGTACCGATAATTACCTTCGCACCGTTACCCCCCCCCTGGGCAGTTTTTACCAACATTTCCCTCCTTTCAGCCACTTTCATCCGCCCGCTTAGCCAAGCAATAGTGATACCTAACGGCTCTAACCACTCCGTGAACTGATTAAGATGCTGTTCTGCTAAAATTTCCGTTGGTGCCATAATCGCCACTTGAAAATCCGCATCCGCCGCTTGAACCGCCGCTAACGCCGCAATAATCGTTTTACCCGACCCCACATCACCTTGTACTAAGCGTTGCATCGGGTGGGGTTGTTGAATATCTTGTTGTATTTCTGCCCAAACTTTTTGTTGTGCGTTAGTTAATTCAAAAGGGAGTGAAACAACAAGTTCATTAACAAGACGACTGGCAGGAAATTGCGGAGCAATAAATTCTTTCTCAACGGCTCGACGCATTTGCAAACTTAATTGTGAAGTTAATAACTCCTCAAAAATTAAGCGTTGTTGGGCTGGGTGATTGAATTGCTTAATCGCCATTAAATCATCAGAGGGTTTCGGTTCGTGTAGGGTTAATAATGCCTGATTGATTTTAGGCAAACCCATTTCAACTAACAAACTATCCTCTAAAGCCTCTGCTAGCGGATATTGTTTTAGTAGGATAATCGCCTGTTTAATCAACTTCAATAAAGTCAATTGCCCCAACCCCTCCGTCATCGGGTAAACAGGGGTTAAAGTTTGTTCTAATTCAGGTGGTTTATCGGCATGAAACACTTGATAAGTTGGGTGAACAATTTCTAACGAACCATTCCAAGAAGCCACCTCACCATAGGCTCGTAATTTCATACCGCGTTTAAACTGTTGGGCTTGACGATGGTGAAAATGAAAAAACCGACAAGTCAAATTATTACCATCGCCATCCGCCATCGTCACCAACAAACTAGGTTTGCGACTTTGCGTCATGTGTTGGCTAATTATATCAGCCTCTACCAACGCCTCCTGCCCTACCTGCAATTGGTTGAGTGGCGTGATTTTAGTTTTATCTTGATAACGAAGCGGCAGGTGAAACAATAAATCTTGCACATGAAACAGCTCAAGTTTATGCAACTTTTCAACTAACTTATCGCCAACGCCTTTTAGTGAAGTTAATTTTTGTTCTGCTAGCATACAATCATCTCCAACTCTTAGTCGGTATGCGGCTCAAAGTCAGCATTTTATAATCGCCTATTACAATTTGAAAGGTATCTAATTATAGCAAAATATAAAAGACTTCTGCCATTTTACCCCACCGAGGAATTTTTTAGTTAGTTCGTAAAAAAGGTTCAATTTGACGACATCAGCACCGTGTCTTACAATGTTGTGAAACCTGACAATTAAG
>CAZQYD010000020.1:0-13725 GCA_964597465.1 uncultured Piscirickettsiaceae bacterium
ATCCCTAACAAGAGTTCGAATCTCTTGCTATCCGCCATTTTCTTTTTAAGGTGTTAGATTATTCTAAGACTTCTTTTCGTATTTTCTGATGTTGTTTTCAATTTTATCTAGACGGTATTGACCTTTATTGTTATCTGAAAAGGTAATATTATCGCCACTAAGCGGTTGCTTGTAATAGAAATCAACGTATTCGGCATAGTTCAAAGATTGTCTATTGTTGATTTGGTTTTGATGACTGGTTGTCATAATGTGCTTTTGATAGTCTTTTTGAATAATACCTGTAAAATATTCTGCAACGCAGCCTGAACCGTAGCTAAAAAAGCCAAAACGTTCACCTTCTAGCGAGTGCTCAGCGTTATCCAAAAAAGAACAAAAACCAATGTAAAGTGATGCACAGTAGCTATTTCCTACCACTCGGTTGTATTTTTGTCCTGGACAAGTTTGATTAATAAATTCTTTTTCTGTTATTACTTGATTTGTCTTTTTGACCAATATTTTATGTGCTTTTTCTGTCATTCTTGAGAAAGGGATGTGGTAGCAAAAATTATCAATATCACTGAATTCTTTACCCGTTTTATCGGTAAAGTCTTGCCAAGCATGCTTTAAGCTTTGTAGATAAACTTTCGTTGAATACTTGCCATCAACAATTGCCATTGCGTGGTTGTTTGGTCGCCAGAAATCAAAAACATCTTCTGTGTAATAACCAGATTCCTGTTCAATAGCAATAATTCTGGGGGCTTGTTTGATTAGCATTGCAACGGCTCCACACCCTTGCGTGGCTTCACCTGATGAATCTTTTTCATAACGTGCAATATCAGAGGCAATTACTAAAATATTTTCATTTGAATTGCATCTTGCCATTGCTAGAGCGGACTGCAAGGCGGCGGTGCCTGCGTAGCAAGCATGCTTAAATTCTACGGCACGGCAGTTATTGGGAAGTTCAAGCAACCCGTGTAGGAAAGCAGCGGCAGATTTTGATTGGTCTATTGCAGATTCGGTTGCGAAAAACACGGCAGTGATGTTTTGTTTATCAATTTTTTCAAGAATAGGAGCGGCAGCTTTGGCGGCAAGGGTAATAATATCTTCATCTGGTGGTGAGATAGACATTTTTTCTTGACCAATGCCATTAAAGAACTTATTAACGTCTATGTTTTTTTCTTTTGCAAATGTGTCTAAGCCAAGTACATAATCAGAAGTGGCAAAGTGAATTAAATCTATTCCGACTGTCATCTATTAATTATCTTTTTTATAAGGATGGGACAAAAGAGTGTCATTTAAAAATAATGCGTTAAAATCGCTTGCCCCTAGTAAAAACTGTGCCACTTGGTATTGTTGGCGAACCTGTTGTATTTTTTGTGTTACTTTGTCGCTTGAATTTATGGCAGGCTCTAAAAACGGTGATGCCATGCCACAAATTCGACTTCCCATTATAACGGATTTAACCATGTCTATGCCAGTTCGAATGCCGCCACTGGCAATAAAGTTTGCTTGTTTTTGGTATTGTTTTGCAATTTCAAGCACTTCGGGCGTGGTTAGTCCCCAGTCTTGAAAAAGATTTCCAAGCGATTCTGTATTATTCACATCATTATTACGATGTGATTCGATTCGGCTCCAAGATGTTCCGCCACGTCCTGCGGTGTCAAACCAACTTATCCCTGCGTAAATTCCTAATTCAATATCCTTGGCAGACAAACCAGAACCGACTTCTTTTAGGATAATCGGTATATTAATTTTATCATTTAAGTTTGCTATTTTTTCTGCGAGGCGACTAAAGTCGGTGTTGCCTTCTGGTTGAATAATTTCTTGTAAAGGGTTTAGGTGCAGATAAAGTGCATCGGCATCTAAAATATCAATCATTTTTTGGGCTTCATCTAACCCATAATCATAGTTTAACTGTACCGCTCCCATATTGGCAATCAGCGGAATGTTAGGGGCAAACTGACGCAGTTGAAAACTTTGTTCAGCTTTTTTGTCTACAATCATGGCGCGTTGTGAACCGACAGCAAGAGCAACTTTTTCTGTCTCTGCGGCAATGGCTAAGTTTTGATTGATTTCGACAAGGTTTTTATCGGCTCCACCAGTCATTGACGAAATTAATAATGGGAAGCTAAGTTGACGATTTAAAAAGCTTGTTTTGGTGTTTATTTTAGCAAAATCAAGTTCGGGTAGTGCACGGTGTGTTAATCGGATTTGTTCAAATCCGGATTGATTGCGTTCAATTTGCGGGTCTTTTAAAATTGCATCAATATGCTGTTGTTTACGTTGCGTAATGACCTTTTTTGACATGGTTTAGCCACGTTCCAGTTTTAAATGGGATTGCATCAACTCGCCAGGGTTGGTTTGTGCGGCTAATAGCGAGAGTTCTCCACACATGGCGGTTGCCCCTGCAATACAGGCAAGACGACGAGAATTTGCGCCAGCTTCAACATCTTTTTCTGCGCAGCCGAGTTGCTGTAAGTTATCAAGTACAAAGTTTAACCCTTTACCATTTCCGACGCTACCGACAATTAGATTTGGTAGGGTCGTAGAGAAGTACAAATCGCCCTCTGGCGTAACATCAACATGGTTAATCGCTTGCGATCCTTCCACAATATTTGCCGCATCTTGTCCTGTTGCTAGGTAAAAACCTAGCAACATATTGGCAACGTGAGCATTGGCGGTGCGTAACCCGCCCGAAACAATGCTACCGATTAAATCTTTTTTAATATGTAGTTCTTTAATTGCTTCAGGAGTGGCTTTTAAAAATCGAATGCAGAGCTTTCTAGGGATTGTGGTTTCACAAACTACGTTTTTACCTCGCCCTAAAATACCATTTACTGCGGAAACTTTTTTATCCGAGCAATAGTTAGCTGAAATGGAAACGTAAGAAAGTGCAGGGTACTGTTCTAGTAACCAAGGGATGAGCTTATCTGCGGCATTGGTAACCATGTTGTGCCCAGAAGCATCACCAGTGGTGAACTCCAATCTTAGGTAGATTAAATTACCAACCACTTGGCTGTTGATGGCGATTAGATTTGCGAAACGACTGGTGTTTGCAACCACGGATTGCAAGTCAGTTTGTCTGCTTTTTATGTCTATTATTTTGTCACGGGCAACGGTAGCATTTTCTGCTTCTAATAATATTGAACGTGTCATACGTTCATCCATTACTGTGGTTCGTATGCCACCAGCATGTAAGCTAACTCTTGCACCGCGTGCAACGGACGGCCAAAGTGGCGTTTCGTAGGTTGCCATGGGAACCATTAAATCATCTACTTCAACGTCGCCAATTAATTTAAAAGGGCCAACGGATTGCATTGGAACATTGGCAAACTGATTTGTACTCATCTAAATTTGGTTCTCTATTAAATTTCGGTTATTATACAATGAAATTATGCCTTATCAGTGATGTATATCACATATTCTAAACATAATAATATTAACTTTGTAGCTAAGTAGTTACCTAATTTTTAAGGAAAATAACCATGGCAATGGCAACCGCACGTCACATTTTAGTTGATACAGAACAACAAGCACAAGATTTAAAAACAGAAATAGAAGGTGGTGCTGATTTTGCAATCCTTGCAGCGGCTTCTTCACAATGTCCGTCTGGAACTTCTGGTGGCGATTTAGGACAGTTTGGGCCTGGAATGATGGTGCCTGAATTTGATGAGGTTTGCTTTTCTGCGGAGATTGGTTCTGTTGAAGGACCTGTTAAAACTCAATTTGGTTATCATTTAATTGAAGTAACTGATAGAACGGAATAAGTTCTAATCAAATCGTTATTAAAAAGGCTAAAATTGTTTTAATATTTTAGCCTTTTTGGGTTTTAGACAAAGGAAAATGGATGCTTAAAAAAATAATGTATTTGCTGTTGATGGTGTCGTTTAGTTCGTTAGCAATATCAAAACAACAAGCGGCAATTGCGATGCCTGATAAATACAGTGCGAAAGTTGCTAAAGGCATTTTACTGCAGGGTGGTAATGCGGTTGATGCGGCAGTGGCATCGGCATTTTCCTTGGCGGTAACTTTTCCAGAGGCGGGGAATTTAGGTGGCGGTGGCTTTATGACAATTTTTGATAATTCATCAGTTTTGTTTTTAGATTATCGAGAAAAAGCACCGCTTGCGGCGACGAAAAACATGTATCTTGATAAAAATAACAACGTAATTGCCAATAAATCACTAATAGGTTATCAAGCGTCTGGTGTGCCTGGTACGGTTGCAGGCATGTGGGCGGCACACCAAAAACTTGGTAAGTTGCCTTGGTCACAATTATTACAACCAGCGATTGACTACGCAGAAAAAGGTTTTGTTGTTCCAAAGCAGTTGCAAGAAACTGCCAAATGGTATCAAAAATGGATAGCCAATAAATCTTCACAACCACTTAATTTTAAACATTTTTTTGGTGAATTGAAGGCAGAGAACGTTTTTAAGCAACCCGCCTTGGCAAAAACCTTACAGAGAATTGCTAAGTATGGAGCAAGTGAATTCTATACAGGAAAAACCGCTGGTTATATTGCTGAACAAATGCAGAAAAATGGTGGATTAATTAGCGATAAAGATTTAGCATCCTATCAAGTGAAGTGGCGTAAACCTGTTGTTGCTGATTGGCTAGGCTATCAAATCGTGTCGGCTCCGCCACCTAGTTCGGGTGGAATTGCGATTGTGCAATTGTTGAAAATGAAAGCAATGTTGGATAAAGATTTTAAAGCAGAAAAATTACGCTCACTCAAAAACGGTATTAATGAGAAGGTGATAGAGGCACATTTTTATGCCGAATTAGAAAAACGAGTTTATGCAGATAGAGCAAAGTATTTAGGAGACCCAGATTTTGTGAAGGTTCCTGTTAAAAAGTTAATTTCTGATGAATATCTTGTAAAACGTGCAGGAGAAGTTTTATTTGGCGAAATTTCTGACACAGAAAAAGTCAAACCAGGCTTGCCTGAATCATTTGAAACCACACACTTCTCGATTGTGGATTTTTCTGGTAATGCGGTATCCAATACCTACACGCTAAACATGCCATTTGGTAGTGGCGTGGTGATTGATAAGGCAGGGTTTTTGATGAATAATGAGATGGATGATTTTTCGACCAAGCCGAATGTTGCCAATGTGTTTGGTCTAGTCGGAGGTAAGGCAAATGAGGTGGCTCCTGAGAAGAGAATGCTGTCCTCGATGTCGCCGACCATCTTGCTTAAAAATGGCAAGGTCGATATGGTAGTAGGCACACCTGGTGGCTCTTCTATTATTACCTCTGTTTTTCAAACTATCGTGAATATAAAACAAAAAAACATGACCGCTCAACAAGCCGTCAACGCTACCAGAGTACATCATCAGCTATTGCCAAAAGATGTGATTATGTACAATTCAGGGCTTGAAAAGGGCGTTAAGCAAGACTTAGAGCTAATGGGTTACCAATTAAAACGCAACAACTATCTTGGTGATGTTCAAGTGGTGGCAAAGCAAAACAACACTTGGCAAGCAGCTTCGGATAAACGCGGGCGGGGTGTTTCATTTGTGGTTGAAAAGTAAGCAAATAAAGAATTCATAAAGTAAAGGTGTCAGTAGAGAAAAGGACACTTTGCAGAAAAAAACAGTAATGAGCCAACAGGGTTTAGAGATTTTACAGGCTTGACCATCACAACTTTAGGCTAGCTAGATTGCATGCCTTACTGTTTTTAGTGTACGATAGTGTAATTATCATTATTTTAAACAAGGCGTTAAATTATGAAGTTTCCTTTCCTTTCCTTTCCTTTCCTTTCCTTTCCTTAAGTAGTAGCCCTTATAGTTTTGCTAAGAGTGGAAAGACCTTGTATCATCAACGATGTATGGGGTGTCATGGTACGACCTTCGGAGTAGTTAGTCTTACAGATTACCTAAAACCGAAATCCGTAGTTAGACAGAGTATAGAAGAGCCACTTTTTAGCGGAAATTCGGTTTTTTTAATTTGCACGAATTGAAAAAGTATCGGTTGCTTTAAGTTTGATAATGGTTGGATTGGGAATGTTGTTGTCGATTAACCAAGCCAACTCATCTTTTTGTAAACTGGCGTCGAGTACCTTTTGCCAAACTCTTTCTGTTGGATTCCAGCGATAGCTACGGCTTTTCAAATTGTCTTTCACTTCAAATGGAGCTCCAGTCGCTTTGATGAACACTTTTTGCAAACGCACGGTTTGTAATAAAAAATTCAGTGCAGGCATTGGCGGTTCTGATATTGGTTGTTGTAATAGTTGGGTTAATGCTTGTACATCATCTAATGCACGATGGGCATCATAGAAAAACTTTCCCGCTTTCCAGCATAAAAACTCTTGGCTTCTTGACGAAATTTTTGCTAAGTTAAACCAGTCAATTTGAGCGACGGAACAGCCCCAAACTTTGCTAATGAAGACGTCATTAAAGCGTTCTAAAATAGGGCGGTCAAAACTCGCATTGTGGGCAACGCAAAGCTGTACATTTGCCATGTCTTCTTCTACTTCTTGCCATGGAATACTTTGCCCTTTTACATCATCAAGCGTGATGCCCGTAACCTGCGTCACTTCGGCTGAAATCTCTCCCTCAGGTTCTTGCAGGAAGTTTTTTGCACAAAGTACCTTATAGAAAAATCCTTGCGAATCAAACTCAATGATTTGATAGCCCAGTTCAATAATTTCACATTGAGAGGTATCCAACCCTGTTGTTTCAGTATCGATGATACATATTTTATGCAAGTCTTGTCCGCTTGACGGTTGAAATTCTTTGGCAGGAGAAAGTTTTTTTAATACTTGGTACTGGTCAGATTGGTCAAGTTGTTGGGCGATGGTTTCAAGGTTGCTCATGATGATTTTCTTTTTAGTTTTATTTTGAATAGATGAAGAATATACCACCAATAAAAATAAAGTTGCTGTTTTATTGAAAGGGAATATTCTAAACGTACGTTTAATTGCGTAAGATTATGATGAGATTGAATTTGATGAAGGGTTGATTTAACCGGTGATTGAATGTTTTTTAAGAAATGAATAAGGCGAGTTTTATTTCTTGGAATATAACCGAGTAGAGCGGATTTGTTTTTTAAATAACCCCATATTTGAATTGCATTGAAATCGTATGGATTGCGTTTTTCTTCGACTAAAAATAAGGGTTGGTTCAAGGTCAGTTTGGTTTTTAGTTCGTGGCTATCTTGATAATAACAGGTTCCTTTAATCGGCAAAATGACAGACTTCACTGTTTACTCCAGTAATGAAAATTCATAATGATGCTCGTTTAAATTTAACTGTAAATAAACAGAGGTTAATTGTAAGTCTTCAGTATGTTGTTCATCATTGCCATACAGTCGATCGCCAATAATTGGAAAACCTGCTTGTGATAGATGCTTGCGAATTTGATGTTTTCGTCCTGTTTCTATATGAACTTCTACGAGGGTAACATCGTTTTGACGGTCTTTTTTTATCGGCTTAACATGGCTAATCGCTGACTTATTATCAATTGGAGTGTCAAAGGTAGTTGCCTGTTCAAAGATACCTTTTACCTTGGCATGGTAAATTTTGGTAAGTTGTCGATTGGCAAATATATAGGTTAGTTTTTTGGCGGTTTTATGGTTGTGTGCAATCAACATTAACCCATCGGTTGCTTTATCTAGGCGATGGACAATTATTGCCGACCGTGTTTGTCCATCAAACTGATAATTGGTTTCTATCCAACGGTTAATGGTGGTGTGATCCGCCCATTTTGAACCTTGGCAAAGTACACCTTTCGGTTTATACCAAACGCTAAAATTAATCTCATCCGAAATAAGTTTTGGCGAAGCTATTGCAGCGTTTAAAACCGTGGCATTATAGTAAAAATATAGAATATCTGAAATTGATAATGTCTTTTTTGCACGGCGAATTCGGTTTGGTTTCGTTTGCTTAATGGTTTGTAACCAAACCGCTCCTTTTTGCATAAATAACTTAAGTTGTTGTTTTGAAAAAGGTGTATTCTCCGCCAAGCAGTCAACAGCTGTTTGCTGGTCAAAAGAAGGTGAAAATTGTTGTTCAGAGTTGTCAGTCATGGTGTATATTCTAATCTATGAACCTTAATAAAAATAGCCTAGAAATTATAAAAACCAGTCGACGTGGTTCGATTGGTTTAAAAGTCGAGCCGAATCGCATTGCCTTGATGGTACCTAAAAACATGAGTGATGAAACAATTGCATTGTTTATTCAAAACGAAAATCAATGGTTGTTGCAAAAAATAGCCGAGCAAAAACAGCACATGCCTAAACAAATTAGTTTTATTTCTGGGCATGAATTATTGTTGTTTGGTGAAAAAATTCTTTATAAGGAAGACCACCATTCTGACGTTAAGAAGATGCATACGGAATTTTCAGAAAACACCTTAACCTTGTTTTGTAAGCAAAAACGTAAGCTGAAAGATGTGAAATTGGCGAGTCGAAAAGTTGCCGTGCAGTTTTTTGTTGACCAACTACAATTGTTTTTAGATCAGCGGTTTTTGGATTTAGCCAGTACCATTCAAGTTTCGCCAACCGTTGTTAGTATCAAAAATTACAAATCTCGCTGGGGAAGTTGTTGTTCAGATGGGAGAATTCAATTTAACTGGCGACTGGCAATGGCACCTAAGTCGGTAGTGGAATATGTCATTATTCATGAACTTTGCCACTTAATTCACGGCAATCATTCCAAAGAATATTGGCAAGTAGTCGCCCAGTTTTGTCCAGATTATCAGCAACAAAAAAATTGGTTAAAAAAAAATGGTGCTACTTTGATGTCCTTATAAACATCTCATGTTATTAATTGTACTGAAAATTTAAGGTAAATTTAGTGCTTTAGTGAAATATGTGGGCTAGTATTGGTAATTTTTCCTTGTTGATCAATTAGAAAAACGTTGGTAATTTTCATTTGTTTCGCGACGGTTTGCCAGTGTTTTTTTCCTGCAATCAAAATCGCCGTGGCGGCGGCATCGGCACGGGTTGGGTCAGCGTGAATGACTGTGACGGAAGCAAGGGTATCGGCAGGTTTTCCAGTTTTGGGGTCGAGTAGATGTGAATAGCGTTTTCCTTGCCATTCAAAATAACGTTGATACGTGCCTGAAGTAACGATGCTTAACCCTGAATCAATACTGGCAACAGCAATAACATTTTTTGGGTTGCTTGGTGACTGAATGCCTATGTTCCAACTTTGAGAACTTCCGTCAGAATTTGTTTTTTGTCCGATAACCGTCATGTCGCCACCGATGTTGACGATAGCATTTTTTATTTCATATTCTTTTAAATACTGCACCGCACGCTTGAGGGCTAGCCCTTTAGCATTTGCACCGAAATCAAGTTGAACCTGGTTGTTTTTGCTGTATAAAACATTTCCTTCAAAAAAAACATCTTGGATAGAGGGGCGGTTGTTTAACCATTGTTGCATTTTTAGTTCGGCAGGTGGTGGACCTTGCCAATCTTCAGAATGAAATGACCAAAGTTGAATTAATTTGCCGATGGCTGGGTCAAACAGATAGTTCGATTGTTCTGCTAAGGTTTTTGAAAACAGGATAAATTGTTTTACTTTTTTGGAAACTGTTATTGGCTTTTTATCCGCAATCGCTTGGTTGATTTGACTAACAATGCCACCCTTATCCCAAGCATGCCATTCACGATTTAGGTGGTGAAAGTCCTTTTCAATTGCTTGAATCGCATTGTGTGCGGTTTGTTTTGAAACCCCTTGAATTTGCACAATAACAGAGGTACCAAAAACGTAAAATGTTTCTTGGTGATTGCTAGTTTGGCTCACTTGATTACAGGCGGTTAAGGTCGCTAATGCCAGTAACCCTAGCCAAAGTTTAACAACGTTCAAGATGGTCAAATAAAGTGCCTGCAATATTTAGGTGATACTGTTTATCCAATTCACGTATGCAAGTCGGACTGGTAACGTTTATTTCAGTAATATAATCACCAATCACGTCTAAGCCAACAAAGTGTAACCCTTTGGCTTGCAGTGTTGGTCTGATTTGTTCGCATAACCAATAATCACGTTCGGTTAGTTCCATGCCCACGCCCGTTCCACCAGCGGCAATATTACCTCTGTTTTCGCCTTTCGCGGGGATTCTTGCTAACCCATAAGGAATTGGTTTGCCGTTAATCAGCAAAATACGTTTATCGCCTTGCTTGATTTCGGGCAAAAACACCTGTGCCATAATGTGGTGCTTGCCGTAGTCGGTCATGGTTTCTAAGATAACATTGGTGTTGGTATCTCCCGCTTTAACACGGAAAATAGAAGCTCCGCCCATTGCATCAAGAGGTTTTAAAATCACGTCTTGATGGGTTTGGATAAATGCTTTAATATCACCCGTATCCGCACTCACTAAGGTAGTTGGGATACATTGTGGAAACCAGCTTGCAAAGAGTTTTTCATTCGCATCACGTAGGCTTTGTGGCTTATTCACTACGGTTACGCCAGTTGCTTCTGCTAGTTCTAAAAAATGGGTGCAATACAGATAATCATTGGTAAAAGGAGGGTCTTGGCGAATCAGAATAATGTCGAGTTGGGTTAGGTCGATTTGATACGTTTTGCCAAAACCATAAAACTGCGATTCGGTGTCTTCAAACGCTCTATCCCATACTTTTAATTCAGACACATTCGCAAAGGGCTTGCCGTTTTCTAAAAAAATATCTTCGGGCTGCATGTAAATTAATTCGTGCCCACGGCGTTGTGCTTCAAGCAACATTGCAAATGAGCTGTCTTTGTAGGGTTTGATATTGGCAATCGGATCCATCACAATCCCAACTTTCAACAAAGACATTATATTTGGTCGCCCGTATTTTTAATGATTTTTGCATCATGAATTTCTCTCGCCGCCGCAAGTAATGCTAGCCTTGCCACTACTCCAAATGCGTAAAAACGATTAGGAGCAGCATCACAATTTTGTGTACAATCAGGGTTGGAAGCGGATGATTCAAATGATAACGGTTCAAAATGCATCCCTGGAGAATTAAGATTATCAGTAGCGGTTTTACCCGTATGAACACGATAAAAACCACCTACCACTTGGTTGTGAATCATGTACACAACAGGTTCAGCTACTGCTCCTTCCCAAGTTTCATGGGTGTAAACGCCTTCTTGCACAATCATTTGTTCGGCAACTAATCCTTCTTTTGCCGAAGACATTTTTTTACGCTGTTTGTTGTTCATGTTTAGGACTTGTTCGGCAGTATCAACTGAGACAATTGCCATGCCGTAAGTTCCGCTATCAGATTTAACGATAACGAAGGGTTTACAAGAAATTTCATGGGTTTCATAATATTCTTTAGTCCTATCTAATACTTCTTGCACGGTTTTAGATAGGTTTCCTAACCCAATTTTAGCCTTATAATCAATCGGGCCACACTGGTGTGAAAGTGGGCTGATTAGCCAAGGGTCAATGTCAATAATGTCAGCAAATTCTTCAGCTATTTTGTGATAATGAGTGAAGTGATGGGTTTTATATCGTTGACCCCAGCCAAGTTCTAATGGCGGCAAGAGAGTTTGTTCAATGTTTTCCAAAATTTCAGGTCGACCAGCTGATAAATCGTTGTTTAATAAAACGGCACAAGGGAAAAAATTATCGACACCGACACGCTGTTCTTTACGCACAATTGGATTTAATGTGAGAGTGTTACCAGAGGGCAATTTAATCTCAGTAGTTTCCGTAATATCAGGATTTAAGCTAGCAATATGCACTTCATAACCCGCACGGGTAATAATATCTTGTAGTGCAAATAAATTTTCTAGGTAAAAAGTATTACGAGTATGGTTCTCTGGAACAATCAAAACCCCATCGGTAATCGGGCAGGCTTGTGTAACAGCATTTTGTGCCGCTTGAACAGCTAGCGGTTTTAAATCTGGGTGTAAATTATTAAACCCAGCTGGAAAAAGGTTGGTATCAACTGGGGCAAGTTTATAGCCCGCATTGCGTAAATCCACTGAGCCATAAAAAGGGGCAGGGGTCTTCTTAAATTGTTTTCTAAACCAAGCTTCTATTTTTCCTTGATTAGAGAGAAACTTAGATTCTAATTCATGCATAGGTACGGTTGATGATGTTTGTAAGTGTGGTACTTTTTGATTCATAAATTTCTCTTAACAATTGTTTTGTTATCTTATTCTATGCTTATTATAAGCAATAGCCCTTCCGTTTTATGTACAATCATTTAATAAAATTATTTCGGAGAGAAAAACTTGATTTATAAACACTTCTTTAAATCATTAACAGGCTCATTAAAAGAGTCTTTTCGGGATTTAACCCCTGTCGTTTTGGTGATATTATTTTTTCAATTAGTTATTTTACAAACGATTCCCGATGACTGGTTAACCACCACTATTGGAATGGTCATTGTTGGTGTTGGTTTAGCGGTTTTTTTACACGGACTTGATCGAGGTATCTTCCCAGCAGGTGAAACCTTAGCATCTTAATTTGCAAAGTCAGGGTCAACCATTTGGATTTTAATTTTTTCGTTTGCGATTGGTTTTGGTGCGACCATTGCCGAACCCGCTTTAAATGTAATAGCCCACAAAGCCGCCACGATAAGCGAAGGTCGAATAGACGCCTTAACATTAAGGTACGTGGTCGCTTTATCGGTTGGTTTTGCGATTGTGCTAGGTGTCTTTAGAATAATTAAAGGTCACCCTATTCATTATTACATCATATCAGGTTATTTATTAGTTGTTAGCGTTACATTTTTGGCTCCTGTTGAAATCATTGGTTTAGCTTATGACTTAGGTGGCGTAACAACTTCAACGGTAAATGTACCGCTTATGGCTGCGTTAGGAATAGGGCTAGCGACCGCAATAAAAGGCAGAAACCCTTTACTTGATGGTTTCGGATTAATCGCCTTTGCCGCTTTAATACCGATGATTTCTGTGCAGATTTATGGCATATTTGTTTACAATTTTGTAGAAGCTAAAGAAGTGGTCGAAATTGTTGTAGAAGCAAGTATTTCAGAGGTTGCCGAAATAACCTTGTTATCTGTTTCTTTAGGTATTTTGAACGTAGTGAAAGATGTTTTACCTATTTTGGCAATTTTATTCTTCTTTCAGTATGTGATTTTAAAGAAAAGTTTTCAAGATGTTAAATCAATACTAATTGGTTTTGTATTTATCATTTTTGGTTTGTATGCTTTTATACTAGGTTTAGAAATGGGCTTGTTTGCACTAGGCGAATCAATGGCTTATCAGTTTACCCAGGCAGGTAATTTTTGGGTTATCTACGTCTTTGCCTTTGCAATAGGGTTTTCAACCACCATGGCAGAACCAGCATTAATGGCAGTAGCAGGTAAAGCAAAACAAATTAGTGATGGAAAAATTAATAATTTAACTCTAAGATTATTTGTCGCTTTTGGTGTTGCTTTCGGGATCGCTTTAGGTTCATTCAGAATTGTCGATGGCGGGCATATTCACTACTATATTATTGTTGGTTATCTAATCGTTATCGCCCTAACATTTTTTGCCCCAAAAAATATCATCCCAATCGCCTATGACAGTGGAGCAGTAACCACCTCGACGATTACCGTCCCTTTAGTTGCCGCCCTAGGGATTGGTTTAGCAACCAACATTGATGGCAGAGACCCGTTAATAGACGGTTTTGGATTAATTGCTTTTGCTTCATTATTCCCCATCATTACGGTTATGATTTATGGGATATTGGTAGAGAAATTAAAGAAATGATTTAGTTAATCTCTTCCATAAGTGCCTCCTCGTATCATAAGGAGACACTTAACAACTGATTAAAATTCTGGCAACGCCAAGTTTTCAGCA
>CAZQYD010000021.1:0-13106 GCA_964597465.1 uncultured Piscirickettsiaceae bacterium
CCCCAGCCTTGTCCTTGACTGTTATTGTTATTGTTGCCACTCCACGGGCCATCAAACCAATTTGCAGATGCTGCTTGTGCACCAAACATCGCTGCTGAAACAATTGATACTAACGCTATTTTCTTAATACTCATTATCAAACTCCTTTGATATTATTTTGCACAGATATTTATGTAAGTAGAATAAATTGTGCAAGTATCTATTCTATAAGTTGCTCCTAAGGAGCTATTTTATGTCCCGTTAAAATATTATTTTTAACAGGGCGCTTTCTATAGCGACTTCCTTGTCCCTAATTCTTTACTTCCTAACTTATAAATTGGCAATATTACGCCAAGGCTCTAAGTTTTAGTGGGTTTACCACGATGGAAAATTCATTGTCGGCATATCAAAACTTGGACTAGGCATATCAAAATCTGACATCTTGTCCCAAGGATTGTTACCGTTATTACCCATAAATGGCATGTTATTGCCGTTGTTTCCCATGAATGGCATATCATTCATATTCATGTCTGGCATATTAAAATTCGTATCTGGGAAATTAGGGAAGCTATTATTTCCCCAGTTATTTCCTCTATTATTATTTGGTCGCCAATTATTCTGTGCTGGATAATAAGGTCTATTTCTCATCATTCCAGGCTGTCCAAAATTCATTTGCGGTGCATAATATGGATATGGGTTAGGCATATTATAATTTTGGCGGTAGCCATTATAATTTTGGGAATTATAGTTGGGTGCATAATATTGCGGTTTGTTTACCTGCTGCATCTGTTGTACTGGTGCGGTAGGTTTTGGTGGCTGCCCTTGTGCATTTCCTGTCCAGTTTTGTGATTTAGCTGATTGCTGATAAGCCCGTTCATTTTGAGGCCAATTTTGTGCATTTGCTACCTGTGATGCTGCTAATACTGTGAGCAAGCCAATTAGTTTTATTCTATTCATCATCTAAGTCCTTAAGTTGAATGCCTCTTTTACGCTTTGTTGGCGTAATAGGTTTGTTTGTTTGTGGTTCTGGTTTTATTGCTTTTTTTGTTACTTTTTTAACTATTTTTTTCTTAACGGGTGATTTTTTAACTGGCGAAGTCTTTTCAACCACTTTTTTTACTACGGGTTTTTTTTCTACTGACTCTTTTATTTTTACGGTTGTTTTTTTAACTACCGTTTTATCCGTAGACTTTTTAACGCTGGGCGTTTCATCAACCACTTTTTTAGTGGGCGTTTTTTCCGTCGAAACGGCTTTATTGATAGAGGTTTCTTTTGTCACGACTTCCTTAGTTTGAACGAGAGGAGTTTTTGTCGGTAAGACATCGCTAATTATAGGCTTCGCACATGGATTTTCAGAATCACTGTCAGAACCCTCGCCAGCCAAACAAAAAGCATTCCTTGCACTAACACAACCTAGCGGAATCACCACAAGCGTTAGAATCGTCGCAACGATAACACCAAAGATAAGTGATATTGCCATTCCTTGGAAAATTGGATCGAATAAAATCACACTTGATCCAAGCACCAATGCAACAGCGGTGATAACAATCGGTCTTGTACGAGCACGGCAAGCAAAAATTACGGAGTCTGCAACATTGGTACCCCGCGCAATCTCTTTCCGCGTAAAATCTACCAAGAGTATCGAGTTCCTCACAATTATCCCCGCTAAGGCAATGAAACCAATCATCGATGTTGCTGTAAACTCCGCCCCCATTAACCAATGCCCAGGAGCAATACCAATAATAGTAAGCGGAATCGGAGCCATTACAATCAAAGGAACCAAGAAATTTTTAAATTCCCAAACAACTAACATATAAATGACCAACAAAGCGACCCCAAAAGCCACACCCATGTCGCGGAAAGTTTGATAAGTAACCGTCCATTCGCCCGCCCAAATAAACGCTTCTTCCGTTAATCCGCTTGGTGTAAATACATAGTTCCCAGATAAACCATTAAACGATTTTTCTTCATTAATTAAACGCTGTACTTCAATCATTCCATAAATTGGAGCCCCTAAACGACCTTGACCTGTACCTGTCACGTATTGCACAGGTTTTAAATCTTTATGGTACAGAACAGACTGTTGTGGCTCTATCGCAAAATGACCTAGCTCATTTAAAGGGACGGTATTTCCAAAGCTACTTTGCACGGGAATTTGACCAATCCTAGCAAACTCTGCTCTTATTTGATCAGACGTTTGTATCACAATAAAAGTAGGCGTACCTCGTTTGAAATCTTGTTTTACATCACCAAGTTTATAGCCACCCATTGCCATTTCAACCGTTTGATTAATAGCACTGACACTAATACCACTTTCCATCGCTTTTTGTTTATCAATAATAAAACGCCAACTATCATGCGCTGCGGTGATATAGTTATCTGTATCAACAACCATTTCTGCCTTTTTAAAAATTTCCGTTAGCTTGACTGCCGTTTCATTACGAATCTTTTCATTAGGGCCATAAACTTCGGCAACGATTGATTGCAACACCGGCGGGCCGGGAGGCATTTCAACAATTTCAATATTCGCGCCTGCATCTAGTGCTTTGGCTTGAAGTACTGTTCTAACGGTTTCGGCAATTTGATGGCTTGAGCGATCACGCTCCCCTTTATCTACTAGATGAACTTGAATGTCCGCCTGCCAAGGTTGCGCTCTCAGATAATAATGCCTAACCAAACCATTGAAATCAAATGGGGCTGCCGTACCAACATAGCTTTCCATTGTGGTAATTTCAGGCACTTCTATTTGAAGCGTCTTAACAAGGTTGTGCGTCAAGTTAGCGGTGATAGGAAGATCCGTTCCCTCTGGAAAGTTAATGACCACTGAAAAATCGGGTTTATTATCATAAGGTAACAATTTAACAGGAACCATTGCGGTATAAACCAACATTGCTGCCAGTGCAAATGCCACTATAATCCCAATTAAAAAGCCCCAACCCTTTACTTTTTCGACTAATAAACTACTGAGTAACTTACGGAAAAAGTTGCCTGTTTTTTCTGCTTGTTCATGTTCTTTTTTCTCTGATTTTTGTAGTTCTTCCATACTTGGTTTAAGTCGCTGTGCTAGCCAAGGTGTAAAGGCGAACGCGGCAAACAAGGAGATAATCATCGCCACAGAACCAAGTGCTGGAATAGGTGCCATATAAGGCCCCATCATTCCACTAACAAACGCCATCGGCATCAGTGCGGCAATAACTGCGAAGGTTGCAATAATCGTTGGGTTACCCACTTCGGAAACCGCATTAATCGTTACCTCCTCAGAACTATCCCCATCTAACAGCCAACGCCGATATATATTTTCGAGCACCACAACGGCATCATCTACCAAGATACCGATTGAAAATATCAAGGCAAACAGACTGACACGGTCAATGGTCATGCCCATCATCCACGCAGCAAATACTGTCGTTAAAATAACAAGCGGAATAATAACCGCAACCACCGCCGCCGCACGCCAACCTAAGAAAAACCAAATTAATAAGGTAACCGAGCCTGTAGCAATGAACAATTTAAAAATCAATTCGTTCACTTTGTCATTAGCTGACTCTCCGTAGTTTCGTGTCACTCTAACATTGACTGCATCAGGAATAATCACTCCCTTAATGGATTCAAGCTTCTCTAAAACGCCAGCGGCGACACTTACGCCATTTGCCCCTGCCTGCTTAGCAATTGCAACGGTAACGGCAGTCTGTCCATCTGATGCATAGTGATCAGTAGGATTAGAATCACCTGTATAATAAGTAACTAAATTCGTAGCGTCCCTTGCTCTTTCAGTAACCGTTGCAATATCTCTTACAAAAACAGGCGCTTTATTCTTAACACCAACGATTAAGTCTTCAATATCACCTACATTTTCTAAATACTCTCCAGTATAGACAATAAAACTTTGTTGCCATGCCGCAAATGAGCCTGCCGTTTTTTCGTTGTTTGCTGCTCTAATCGTTTGCCCTATCTGAGTGAGCGAAATATCGTACCCCGATAATTTTTCAGGATCAACTTCAACCGCAATTTCCTCTGGCTCTCCACCAACCACAAAACCTTGTGAAGTTTGCGGTACGGAAGCAATTTTTTGCAAAACATCGTGACCAAGCAGTCGTAATTGAGAACTGTCTAATTCATCAGAGGATAACGTAACCGTTACAACTGGTACATCATCCGCCCCCTTGGGCTTTATCATTGGCTGCAACACGCCTGCTGGCATCATGTCCATATTTGACATTATTTTGCTGTAAACATTTACTAATGAAGCTTCCATGTTCTCGCCAACAAAAAACTGCACCGTCACGATTGCTTGACCACGATCTGATGCAGAATATACGTGCTCAACACCTTTAATTTCTTTTAATAAACGCTCCAAGGGTTCAGAAACCAAGCCTTCAACCTGTCTATTGGTTGCTCCTGGGTACTGAACCATGATATCTACCATCGGAACAGATATCTGAGGATCTTCTTGGCGAGGCGTAAACATCATGCCCATAATGCCAATGATCATCCCCACCATTAAAAACAATGGTGTAATCGGCGAGCTAATATAGGACCTAGCGGTATCCCCCGCTAGATCGCGTTTTTTTTCTTCAATCGGCAGAGGATTTTTATTGTTATCGTTCATATTATTATTTTCCGTTGGACTTTTTTAATTAAGCATCATCATTATTTTTAGGAGCACTTAATTTTCCATTATTGAGTATCCATCCAGATACAATATTTGAAGGAGGGTTGGTTATAATTTTTTCACCATTATTAACACCTGACAACACGACACGCTTCCCATTGGGCAATGCCTTTCCTAGGCGTACTATTTTCATTTCTACCTCTTGTGTTTTAGCATTCACAACAAAGACAACTGGCAGGCTTCCACGTTTCACGACGGCACCAACGGGAACCGCAGGAAAAGATTGTCCGCGTGAAGAAGAATTTAGGATAGATACCGTAGCGTACATACCTGGAGCTGCGGCAGAGCCTACTGGCAGGTCAAGTTTAATTTTTACCGTATGCTGTTTTGGATCGGCAACTGGAAAAATTTGAGCAACTCTAACGTCAATATCGCGATCACTGCCAAACTTGGCTTTATAGACCGCCCCTTTTTTAATACCAAGCATCAAAGTAACGGGCACATTCACCTCAAGACTAAGATGATTACTTTTCGCAAATACCAATAGAGACTGACCTGGCTGAACAGTATCGCCCTCCTCAACCAACTTTTCAACAATAACACCTGTAAAAGGAGCAACGGATTTAGTGTCCGACAGTCGAACATCTATCTCATCAATTTGGGCTTTTATTAATCGCATTTGTGCGGCGGCTTTCTGCACATTCGCCTGTGCATTTAAAACATTTGCTCGGCGATCAACATCCGTATCACCATAACCCATTGAGTTTGACATGGGGCGAGTAAACATTTGATCCATCAGCCCTGGCATTGCCATTCCAGACATTGATTTTTCTGTTGCAGGACTCCAAACTTCACGATTGTACTGGGTTTGGGAGTTTTCATAAGCATAAGATGCTTGCTGCCATTGTGCCATTGCGGCGGCACGTTTCGCACGTAAAACATCATCATCGGTTGAAATCAACAAAGTACCTGTCGTAAACTTATCACCCTCTATTCCAGAGATATAGTTAATCTGCCCTGGTTGCTGAGCATTAATCGTTACTTTCTTATGCGGAACAACCGTGCCACCTAAGCTAACAAAGCGGTCAAACACCGTTGACTCAATCACTTCCGTCTTAACTTCCTGCCGAGCTTGCACTGAAAGTGAACTCAAACACAACACAACTAAAACCAATCCGTTTATTTTCCCGTACTTCATTATCTTTTCTCCAAAATGGCACCCATAGTCGCCAAGACGTTTAATATAAGCCTACGATACGCGTAAACAGCCTACACTACCAAACAAACAATTTTATAGCCCTTTCATACAAACTTATATCATAAAAGCATAATATCTTTTTCTAATATAAGTCGTTGATTATATTAGAATATAATTCTATTTTAATATAATTATATTCTAATATCCTAAATTATAAATAAAATCGACCTTCCTCTTACATTTCATAATTCTATTAATTTTACTGTCAACTTTCTGACTCTCGTTGTTGGCACAAGTTGTGCTAACTCGACAGATAACAAAAAACTTTAATTTTTTTAAGGAGCAAGATCATGAACAGTCAATCAATCAACCAAAAAACTAAAGCGCCACTTATTCAAGACTACCACCGTAATCCAGATGAGGAAGGCAAACTGGCAGAGAATCCGCGTAAAACAATTTTACTTTTACTGCAAGGTGTTGTAGATAAAGGAAATCTTGCCAAAGTTTGCCATCAATCTGACTCGCTAGTCGAAAAAGGTTTTCACCTTGGACGAATGACAACCATATTAGATGCTCTACGTGATCGCTTAATGCTTTCAGAAGAAGCACCTATTGCATATGACCTAGAAGAACTTTATCGCTATGCCGACAAATCAATTCAAGAAGCTGTTTTTGAAAGAGACACCTTTTATTTAGACAGTGCAACAGAAATATTAACTGAATTACGTGACGCATGGCTTGAAATGATGCATCAAACAGGCGAGTTGATTCAAGAATCGTAACAAACAACTTGAATCAACCGCCAAACCAAACCCTTCGACAGACCTGCTAACTCCTTTTAATTGCAGGTCTTTTTTTATTTTCCACCAGAAAACCTACTTGACAAACCATAGAATTACTGTATATTATTAATCTATTATATTTATATTTTGACAAGGAGACTTCTATGATTAATCAAATGATTCCATTAGCGAACCCTACCAACAATTTAACACCTGGTCAAAACATTGAAACCTATTTGAAAACGGTTCAATCCATGCCGCTTTTAACTGCCGCTGAAGAAAAAGTGCTGGCGGAAAAATTAAATACGGATCAAGATTTATTAGCCGCAAGACAATTAATTTTAGCTTCGCTACGTTTTGTTGTACCTGTTGCACGCTCGTATAATGGCTACGGATTACCACTTGCCGATTTAATTCAAGAGGGAAACATTGGATTAATGAAAGCGGTTAAACGCTTTAAAGCCAGTGAGAACGTACGTCTAATGACCTTTGCCATTCATTGGATTCGTGCAGAGATGAATGAATATATCATCAAAAACTGGCGTATCGTTAAAACAGCAACCACCAAAGCACAGCGTAAACTGTTCTTCAAATTAAGAAGTAGTAAAAAAACGCTTGAATGGTTCAGTGACAAGGATGCTGATACTGTCGCAAAAAATTTAGGGGTCACCCGTAAAGACGTGCTGGAAATGGAAACTCGCTTATACGGAAAAGACATGCCTGTTGACATGGACAATGACGAAGAAAATGAAAATAAACACTATCCTATTCTAGTCAGTAATTTACCAGACCCAGAAACTGCATTGGTTGCTTCCAACTACTCGGAACATCAAAACAAAAAACTGTCACAAGCACTTTTACAACTTGATGACCGAAGCAAAGCAATCATCCAAAAGCGTTGGCTGACCGATGATAAAGTCGGACTAAAAGAACTATCCGCACAATATGGCGTATCAATGGAACGAATTCGCCAAGTTGAACAACAGGCAATTAAAAAGATGCGCTTGGCGATAGCCGATAACAGCTAAAACGCATGTTTTAAATAGCAAAAAAGGCAGTTTTCTG
This sequence comes from uncultured Piscirickettsiaceae bacterium, assembly GCA_964597465.1. GTDB lineage: Bacteria > Pseudomonadota > Gammaproteobacteria > Thiomicrospirales > Thiomicrospiraceae > Hydrogenovibrio. The sequence goes on from CAZQYD010000021.1 coordinate 7,637, forward strand.
CCTTTTTTGTTGTCTAAATTACGCAAAAATCTCAAAAACTTACCCCCCCCTGGGCACTTTTTAGCTAAAAACTGCTCTTTTTCTAAAACTTAGGGGCAGAATCAACGATATTCATTCAATGTATTGATTAGTTTTTCTTGCGGATAATCACCCGTCACGTAGGCTTCGCCAATTTTTTTTAATAAAACTAGCCGAATCACGCCCGCTTGTACTTTTTTGTCACCTGACATTAAATCTAAGTATTTCTCGTTAGGCATTTCTGTTTTACTGGGTGGTAAGACGGGAAGATTCGCTTGCTGAAAGATAGCAATAATTCTTTCAAACTCTTGCTCTGTTAAATTTCCAAGCAGTTTAGAGAGATAAACGGCTTGCATAGTTCCTGCACTAACACCTTCGCCGTGTAGCCAGTTTCCGTAGCCCATACCTGATTCTATGGCGTGCCCGAAGGTGTGCCCTAGATTAAATAAGGCACGCATGTCATTTTCTCTTTCATCTTTGGCAACGATATCGGCTTTATTTTGACATGAACGTTCAATTGCTTCAGCAAGCACCTTAGCATCTCTGCTCAAGATAGCAGGGATATTTTTTTCTAACCACTCAAAAAACCCATAATCACCAATTAATCCGTATTTAATGATTTCCGCTAACCCTGCTGATAACTGTCTATCTTCCAAGGTATTTAAAACATCACTGTCAATTAATACACAGGCTGGTTGGTGAAATGCGCCAATCATGTTTTTACCAAACGGATGATTCACCCCTGTTTTACCACCGACGGAAGAGTCAACTTGTGCTAATAACGTGGTTGGAATTTGAATAAAACTAACACCACGCTGAAAAGAAGCGGCGGCAAACCCTGTCATGTCGCCGATTACACCACCACCTAGTGCAACAAAGGTGCAACGACGATCAAATTTGCTGGCTATTGCAACGTCAAATATTTTATTTAACACCTCAAGGTTTTTATATTCTTCTCCATCGGGCAGCACAACAACCTTAACATCAAAACCAGCAAAGAGATTCTCCGCCTGCTCAAGGTACAAGGGTGCTACGGTAGTATTTGACACAATCAATACTTGGGTACCTGTCACATAAGGTTTAATGAGGTCTGGGCGATTGATTAAATCTTGCCCAATAAAAATAGGATAACTTCTTTCGTCTAGTTCAACAGTTAAGGTTTGCAAGGATAACGCTCTCTTGTTTAGGGAAACACTTAGGTAATATTTTCTTTTACTAATTTTTCAATAATTTCGTTAACGACTTTATGGATCGCCGCTCGTTCTGTTTCAATAATTAAATCTGCGACATCCATATATAAGGGTTCTCGTTGTTCAAGAATTTCGGTTAGGATTTTTCTCGGGTCTGCGGATTGTAACAGTGGACGATTTCGATCATGTTTAGTACGTTGCACTAATGTGTCAACCGATGATTTTAAATAGACCACAAAACCTCTTGAACGCAGGTGTTTACGATTATCTTGATTTAAAATCGCGCCTCCGCCAGTTGCTAAAACGGTTTCAGACATTTGCGTAAGCTCGTCAAGCGCTTGTCTTTCACGCTCGCGAAAGCCGACCTCACCTTCAATGTCAAAAATCATTGGAATGCTCACACCTGTCTTATCTTCAATCACATGGTCACTATCGACAAAATGATAAGACATTCTATCCGCCAACACTTTGCCGACGGAGGACTTTCCTGAGCCCATTGGACCGATTAAAAATATACTTTCTTTATGCATCTTTTTATTGTATCTCAAAAGACGTTTAAGTCTGTTAAAATATGGAAATAAATTTAATGAGATAGATTAAAAATGCAAGGCACACTTTATATTATTTCTGCCGCTTCTGGCGTTGGAAAAACGTCGCTGGTGACAAAACTACTCACGCTAGATACTAAGATAACAGTTTCTATTTCTACCACCACTCGCAAAATGCGTCAGGGTGAAGAGGATGGTGTGAATTACCATTTTGTTAGTGTTGAAAGCTTTAAAGAAAAAGTAACTGAAAACGATTTTTTAGAACATGCTCAAGTATTCGATAATTTTTACGGCACGTCTAAAAGTAGCGTTAAAGAAACACTAAACCAAGGTAAAGATGTTATCTTAGAAATTGATTGGCAAGGTGCGCAGCAAGTTCGGAAATTAATTCCTGAAGCCGTTAGCATCTCAATTTTACCGCCAAGTTTAACGGAGCTCAACCGTCGTTTAACAGGACGAGGAACAGACTGCCAAGAAATCATTAATGGCAGAATGGCTGAAGCAGTTAGCGAAATGCAACATTTTGATGAGTTTGACTATCTTGTTATTAATGATGATTTTGAAACTGCGTTACAAGATCTGAATTGCATATTTTTAGCCAACCGCTTAACTGTAAAAAACCAAATGGCTACACATCGTAGTTTGATTAACGAATTGATTAAGGAATAAACATGCCAGGATTTGAAATATTTGATGACGCTGAAAAAATGCAAATTCAACAAGTAATGGATAAAGGGTTTACCTTCCGCTATAACTTTGACGGTATGCGTAATGATGTTTGGAAAGCTAAAGAATTAGAGGGCATGATTTGCGATAGCTTAAATGTTAACCATGCCCACTTGGTTTCAAGCGGCACGACCGCCCTTTCAACCGCTTTGGCTTCGGCGGGTATTGGTGCGGGCGATAAAGTTATCGTACCACCGTTTACATTTGTTGCCTCAGTCGAGGCGATTGTTTTGGCGGGTGCTGTGCCTATTTTTGCTGAAATTGACGAAACCCTAACCCTATCCCCTAGCGGAATAGAAGCGGCAATCGCCCAATACCCAGACATTAAAGCCGTTAATTTCATACACATGTGTGGCGGGATGGGACATATGGATGAAATTAAAGTCATTTGTGACAAACACGATATCATTTTATTAGAAGATGCTTGCCAAGCCACTGGCGGTAGTTACAAAGGGCAGTTCCTTGGCACGATTGGTCAAGTCGGGGCGTTATCATTTGATTCGGTGAAAACCATTTCTTGCGGTGAAGGTGGTGCAATTCTTACTAACGATGAAACCATTTACAATTATGCACATCAGTATTCAGATCATGGGCATGACCATATCGGCTTAGACCGTGGTGCAGAATCTCATCCAATAATGGGTTCAAACTACCGAATTTCTGAAATGAATGCGGCAGTTGGCGTAGCACAATGGGCCAAGTTGGATAGAATTCTAACCACCCAACGTAAAAACAAAAAAGCATTAAAAAATGCCTTATCAGAATATAACGAAGTTTCTTTTCGTACTATTCCAGATGAATCGGGTGATAATGCAGGCTTTATCAGCATCATCATGCCAACCGAACAGCGTGCGATCGAAGTAGTAAAAGCATTAGGTGACGAGGGCGTTCCTGCGGTATTTTACTGGTATGCGAACAACTGGCATTACTTAAAAAACTGGCAACATATTCAACAAATGAAAGGCCCAGCTAGACTACCAATTGATTTAGTAAACGACGCTGACAAGCCAGATTATACTAACATTCAAACGCCTATTTCTGATGGGATTATGAGTCGAACCTTCTCCATGCTAATCAACTTATCTTGGTCTGAAGAAGACATTCAATTCCGTATTAATGCATTTAAAAAGGTCTTTAAATAATGAAACATCGTAATTTTCAAACCGTTCCTAAAATGATTTTTGGTCGTGGCAGTTTTGACCAACTTGATGATGTATTAGATGACCAGCGTAACAACGAAGCCGATTTTGTAGTTTTCTTAGTCGATGAAATTCATAAAAACAAACCGTTAGCAGAACGCATACCCGCATTGCCACAAGACCAAGTGATTTGGTTAAACATTGATGATGAGCCAAAAACAATTTACGTTGATGCTTTAACGGAACAAGTTCAAGCGTTTGCCAAAGAAAATAATAATGGCAAAGATCCTGTTAGCGTAGTCGGTCTCGGTGGAGGTTCATCTCTTGATATTGGTAAGGCGGTCGCACTGTTGCTAACCAATGAAGGAGGCTCTGCTTCTTACCAAGGTTGGGATTTAATTAAAAACCCAGCCGTGCATCACGTCGGCATTCCAACCATTTCAGGAACTGGAGCAGAAGCATCAAGAACAACCGTTCTAACCGGACCTGAAAGAAAATTAGGTATGAACTCTGACTATACCGTTTTTGACCAAATTATTATGGATCCTGACCTCATTGCAGGTGTCGATAAAGATCAGTGGTTCTACACTGGTATGGATTGCTACATTCACAATATCGAGGCTCTAAACGGCACTTATATCAATGAATTTGCCAAAGCATTTGGTGAAAAATCACTAGAACTTTGTAATCAAGTTTTCCTAGACGACCACGAAGATGCAGAAGAAAAATTAATGATGGCATCTTACATGGGCGGGCAATCTATTGCATACAGTCAAGTCGGTGCTTGTCATGCTCTTTCTTATGGATTATCTTATGTATTAGGTTTCCATCACGGCATTGGTAACTGTATTGTGTTTGATGTACTAGATGATTTCTATCCTGAAGGCGTAAAAACCTTCCGTAAAATGGTTAAAAAACATAACATCAAAATCCCACAAAATGTCTGTGCCAACCTAACCGAAGCACAAATGGATAAGATGATTCAAGTCTCATCGAGCATGGCACCACTTTGGGATAATGTTTATGGCCCTGACTGGCAACAAAAAGTTACCCCTGCACTGTTGAAATCACTGTTTGAAAGAATGTAACCATGAAAACAATTGTTATTATTCCAGCAAGATACGGCTCGTCACGCCTGCCAGGAAAGCCGCTTAAAATCATTGACGATAAACCAATGATTCAGCATGTTTTTGAGCGTGTTTCTAAAGCCAAGGGTTTAGATGGCGTTTATGTTGCCACCGATGACAACCGAATTAAAGAAGCCGTTGAAGCATTTGGTGGGCAGGTAGTCATGACACCACCAGAAGCAGAATCAGGTACTGATCGAATTGCCGAAGCGGCTAAAACACTCAAACTACACGACGATGATTTAATCGTCAATGTCCAAGGTGACCAACCGCTGATACACACGCAATCAATTGAAGATGTTATTTATCCGTTTAAGTCTGGCGAATATAAAGGCAAGTTTGAAATGTCGACCCTATCATTTAAAATCGTCAACCAAGCTGAAATCACCAGCCCGAAAGATGTAAAATTAGTCACCGACGTAAATGGCATGGCACTCTACTTTTCGAGAGCCACCATCCCCTATGGTAGAGATTACTGGGATCATGATTCATTCAAGCACCTAGGGGTTTACGCCTATACAAAACGCTTTGTTGACCAGTTTAATGCCTTGCCGATGAGCAAACTAGAAGACATTGAGAAGTTAGAACAACTACGTGCGTTAGAAAACGCCATGCCAATCAAAGTGGTTGAAACTAAGTACGATTCACCCGAAGTAGATTTACCTGGCGATATTGAAATCATGGAAGCATTGCTTAAAACGGGACATTAAGTCTCCTTTAAG
>CAZQYD010000022.1:0-13073 GCA_964597465.1 uncultured Piscirickettsiaceae bacterium
GTCGTGCATTTTAGCCAGTAAAAAATAATTGGCGGTTGTTAAGCGTTTCCTTAAGTGTCTTCTTAGGTTAAAATTTCAACTAGTTATTCTAACAAAAAAGATAAAAGCGATGTCTAATCAATTGTTCCAAACATTTTTAATTAAATTTTATCAGACTGCGAAGGGTCGCGAACTGTTAAAAGAAGAGCAAACCTTACTTAATCATAGCTTAGCGCGCATTTTTGGTTATTTTTTAGTGCAGTTAGGGCAGACTTCACAGCAGGATTTATTAAAAGAATCTAGAGTTAGTTTTAAAGTATTGGTAGACTGTAATATTCTTTCAGACCAACAGCAAGAGTTTGTTAGGGTTGATCTTGATTACTTGCCGTTTAAAAGGGACTCTATTGATGCCGTTTTTTTACCACATACTTTGGAAACGGTGCAAGATCCTTATCATCTACTAAGGCAAGTTGATAAAATGATTCTTCCTGAAGGCAGTTTAATTATCTCGGGGTTTAATCCTTATGGCAGTAAAATATTAAGGTTGAAATTTGGTGAGTTTAAACAACAATTTAAACAGGCTCATTTTATTACCGAATCACGATTGATTGACTGGTTAAACTTACTTGGTTATGACATAAAATGTATTCATTATAAAGAGGATAAACCAGCGAACTTAATAAAAACGTTATTGTTGTCTTTTTTGCGAAAATTAGGCTTGGAGCATCGCAGTGTATATGTGATATCCGCCAAAAAACGTGTAGAATCACAAACGCCTATCGGCTTAAATTGGCGATTAGCAAATTGGTTGCCCGTTAAAAAAGGGCAAACAGTGGCGAGCAGCAATTCTTCCCATACACAAAACAAGAGATATAAATGCAAACAGTAGAAATCTATACCGACGGCGGTTGCCGTGGAAACCCTGGAATTGGTGGCTGGGGTGCGTTACTTAAAATGGGTGAACACCAAAAAGTGATTAAGGGTAACGCAAAAGATACCACTAATAACCGTATGGAATTGACGGCAGCGATAGAGGGGTTGAATGCGTTAACGAAACCTTGCAAAGTGGTTTTGACAACCGATTCTCGCTATGTCCAAGATGGTATTACTAAGTGGATGACAAATTGGAAAAAAAATAACTGGAAAACGGCAGCTAAAAAGCCTGTTAAAAATCAAGATTTATGGCAAAAACTTGAAGAAGCGGTGCAACAGCACACCGTTGAGTGGGCATGGGTGAAAGGTCATGCTGGGCATACTGAAAATGAAATCGTAGACGACTTGGCAAACCAAGCAATGGATGAACTGCAATGAAAAAACTAATTACTCACTTATTAACACTATTCGTACTATTTTCAACATCGGCAATGTCGGATAGTAATTATGAAATCCTTTCAGGCAATGCAAAACAAGGTGGTTTTGTGATATTAAAAATTGATAAAAATGCATCAATTAGCTTTAAAGACAAGCAAATTAAGCCTGATAACCAAGGTAGGGTGTTGATTGCTTTTTCTCGTGATGATAAAGCGGAGCAAATTTTTAAACTGACCAAAGCAAATGGTAAGGTCGTTTATCCGCGAATTAACATAGCGACTAGAAGCTATAAAGAGCAAAAAATAAATGGTTTGCCAAAAAACAAGGTGACACCAGATAAGAAAACCAGTAATCAAATTTGGCAGGATATTTTGCAAGCACGAAAGGCACGTAAAATTGTGTTGCCAACCGCTTATTTTGACAGTGGTTTTATTTGGCCTGCGAAAGGAATTATTAGCGGTGTTTACGGTAGCCGTAGAATCCTTAATGGTAAACCAAAGCGTCCGCATTTTGGCGTGGATGTTGCCGCGCCAACAGGTGAACCGATTTATGCACCAGCCGACGGAAAAATAACCCTGCGAGAAAATATGGTGTTAAGTGGTAAAACCATTATGATTGACCATGGTTATGGGCTCCGTTCTACGATGATGCATTTAAGTGCATTTTCGGTCAAGGCGGGAGACGAAGTTAAACAAGGGCAACTAATTGGTAAAATAGGCACAACAGGTCGTTCAACTGGGCCTCATCTGCACTGGGGAATGAGCTGGCATAAGGTAAGGTTAGATCCTGCATTGCTGTTTACAAAATCAATAAAACCAGGCGATAAAGTTTCACCTTGAAAATGGCCATAATAAGTTAAAATACACGGCTGAATAATAAAATTAGAAAGGAATTTGCCTTGGAAGCAGATAGCTTACAAGACAAAAATGGTCAAACCATTTCGTCTAAGCCAGCAGGATTTAAATCAGAACTACTTTCGCCAGCAGGCACCTTCAAAAATATGGAGTTCGCATTTGCTTATGGGGCTGATGCCGTCTATGCTGGGCAACCTCGTTATAGTTTACGAGTTCGTAATAATGAATTTGATGAACAACATCTTGAAAGAGGCATAAAACGTGCACATGAATTGGGTAAAAAATTCTATGTGGTAAGTAATATTGCCGCTCATAATGGTAAAATAAAAACCTATATGCGCGACATTGCACCGATTATTGCGATGAAACCTGATGCCTTAATCATGTCCGACCCCGGTTTAATTTCGATGGTGAGAGCAGAATATCCCGAACAAGAAATTCATTTGTCTGTACAGTCTAATGCCGTCAACTGGGCGACGGTTAAATTTTGGTATGACCAAGGTATTACCCGTGTGGTGTTATCCCGTGAACTGTCGATTCGAGAAATTCATGAAATCGGACAAGCCGTACCAGAAATGGAACTTGAAGTTTTTGTGCATGGTGCTTTATGCATGGCATATTCTGGGCGTTGTTTATTATCGGGTTACATTAATAAACGAGATTCAAATCAAGGAACCTGTACCAATGCTTGTCGTTGGAACTATAAAACCTATGAAGGCAGAGAGGATGTTACTGGTGATATTGTAGGTGTTCCTCTTGAAGTGAATGAAAACATAACTGAATTAACAAGCAACCAAGCCTTTCCCGATTTAGAGCCAAATGAAGGCAGTCCTACCCTAGGTGTTGGTCAACCATCTGACCAAATTTTGTTACTAGAAGAAGAGGGTAGACCTGGCGAGTATATGCCTGCGTTCGAAGACGAACATGGCACTTATATTATGAATTCCAAAGATTTGCGTGCGGTTGAATTGATTCCCGATATGGTTAAAATGGGTATTGATTCTTTAAAAATTGAAGGACGCACAAAATCGCATTATTATGTGGCACGTACCGCACAAGTGTACCGTAAAGCAATTGATGATGCCGCCGCAGGAAAACCGTTTGATTCTAGCCTAATGACCGATTTAGAAAGTCTAGCGAGTCGTGGTTATACCGAAGGTTTTCTACGTCGTCATGTTCATTCTGAATATCAGAACTACGAATATGGCGTTTCTAAATCAGACCGCCAGCGTTTTGTTGGCGAGGTGATGGCAGTATTAGAGCGTGATGGCAAAAGTTATCTTGAAGTTGATGTTAAAAATAAATTTTGTGTCGGCGATTCGCTTGAAATTATGAGTCCTGATGGCAACGTCTCACTGGTGTTAGCTGAAATGCTTGATAAGCATGACAAGCCAATTGATGTAGCGAAAGGTTCTGGCTGGATTGTTCGTATTCCAAACCCATTTATTACCACGAATTTTGATATACTACGTTTTGCACTTATCATGCGTAACGAAGCTTGGGGTGGGGATACAAAACGAGATTTAGCGGCTAAAAAGCTAGCTAGCATTCAGATTTCATTATAAGATGGCACTAAAAATTTTAGATAATTGTATCAATTGCGACATGTGTGACCCAGAATGTCCAAATGAAGCAATTACCTATGGTGCTAAAATTTATGAAATTGATTCAGAACTATGCACAGAGTGCGTTGGCTTTTATGATACGCCCACTTGTTTAAGCGTTTGCCCGATTGATTGTATTATTACCGACCCAGACAAGGTTGAAGACAAACAAACACTATTAGAAAAATTCGAACAACTTGTATTAAATGACAAGATATAAAAGGAAAAGATATGCTTCATAAATTAGAATTAATTAGTTTTAAAATGTGCCCATTTGTTCAACGAACAATGGTGCTATTAAATGAAAAAAATGTTGATGTTGAGGTGACTTATATTGACCTAGACAATAAACCCGATTGGTTTAATAAAATTTCACCATTAGGGCAAGTGCCTATTTTAAAAGTGGATGAAGACAGCGTTTTATTTGAATCATCGGTCATTTTAGAATTTATAGATGAAATTTCACTGCCATCTTTACAGCCAGAAACACCGTTACAAAAAGCACAAAACAGAGCTTGGATGTCTTATGCAGGTGATATGGTGATGGACGTTTCTAAGATGGCACGTGCAAATGATGAAAATGGTTTTCAACAAGTGTTTGATAACCATCAAGCAAAACTCGCTAAGCTTGAAGCAAATCATTCGGGCGAAGACTTTTTTAATAGCAATAGCTTTGCACTGATTGATGCAACCTACGCACCGATGTTTATGCGTTTAAACTTGTTATCTGAACTATGCGGAGTTGATTTTTTTGCAGACACTCCAAAAATGAAAAAATGGTCGGCCGCATTATTATCGAAGGAAGCGGTACAAAAATCAGTCGTCCCAGCGTTTCCAAAAATGTTTGCAGGAATGATAGGGCATGTAAATGGCTATATGGCAACCAAGCTTAAATAGTTTTAGTTTTGTATTGGTATGGATTGGCTTATTTTGTATAAATCAATCCGTTCAAGCGAATCAATTCCATGTTGAACTTTCCTCTGCACAACAAACCCAACTTGCTAATAAAATTGAACAACGAGAAACCGCGGGTAAAGATGAAAATCTAACCTACTGGAGCAAACACGAAGCCTTTCCATCTTTTGGAATAGGACATTTTATTTGGTTGCCAGAGGATAGTAAGGTTTCATTTCAGCAAACCTTTCCCGAGTTAATTCGCTACTTATCAACGAAATCAATTCCACCTGATTGGGTAACAAATCTTTCACCTTTTATTCTCCCATGGCAAACTAGGCAACAATTTTATGCTAATTTTGAGGGGCGAAAATTATCTCAATTACGCGGATGGTTAAAACAAACCAAACAACTTCAAGCTGAATTTATTTTTCAACGGTTTCTAACACAAGTTAATAAAGCGAAATCTACGCTAGATTTAAGCCAGCAACGGAGCGTTGAAAAACAACTAAAGCGATTAACGGATTCATCTGAAGGTTTATTCGCAATAATTGATTATGCTAATTTTAAAGGCGTCGGTAATAATAAACTGGAAGTTTATCAAGATGGCGATAAGCATCTTGGCTGGGGGTTGATAGACGTTTTGTTAGCTATGCATGACACCTCAGAAAATAGTTTAAATAACTTTGTACAATCCGCAAAATTTGTCTTAAAACGCAGAGCAAACCTATCAGAGCAACAAACTGAAAAAAGATGGTTGAAAGGGTGGTATCATCGTCTTGATTCCTATTTAAAATAGTCTTTAATAGGATGTGAAATACATTAAAAAAGCTAAAAAGTGCCCAGGGGGGTACCCCCCTGGGCACTTTTTAGCTGAAAAATAACGATTGCATAGGTATTTGGACACAAAACAATGATTAGCACCATTATTCAAACAGCACGCCCACCATTTTTAATTCTAACAATAACCAGTGTGTTGTTAGCGTTAGCGTGGGCGGACTACCAACAGATTGACTGGAACGGCTGGATTTTCTTTTTGGTGATGATTGGGGCGTTGTTTGCCCACATTAGCGTCAATATGTTGAATGAATATGAAGATTACAAATCTGGCTTAGATGCGATTACCGATAAAACGCCGTTTAGTGGTGGTAGTGGCAGTTTACAGGATAGCCCACAGTTCGCCGAGACGGTTGCTTTGATTGGCTATGGCTTGTTGGGTGCTGTTGCGAGTATCGGTGTTTTCTTTATTTATTTAAGGGGTTGGGATATCCTGCCAATTGGTCTTGTCGGAATAATTTTAGTGGTTAGTTATACTTCTTGGATTACTCGTTTTCCTTGGTTGTGTTTGTTCTCTGCTGGGTTTGCATTTGGTCCGTTGATGGTAAATGGTGCTTATTTTGTATTGACGGGTGGTTTTGATTCGGGCATTTTTCTCTTGTCGATGATTCCGTTTTTTTTGGTAAATAACTTATTATTGTTAAATCAAATTCCTGATTTTAAAGCCGATAAAATAATTGGCCGTTATAATTTTTTACATAAGTATGGTGTAAATGCAGGGGTTAAAATTTACTTACTAAACTGGTTATTTGCGTTTACAATTTTGATGTTTTTAGCTGTACCTTATTGGGGGATTATCAGCCTAGCGGTGCTGTTGATTTCGATTCCATTGCTAAGATATGTGTTTAAAATAATGACTGATAGAGAAGGATTAAATATCACAATGGGCTTAAATGTCGCACTAACATTATTAACACCTGCTTTAATTTCACTTGGTTTATTGTTAGGATAAAATTAGGATAATAAATGATAAAAACTTTGATGGACACCATCGGTAATACGCCGTTAGTTAGGATTCAACGAATGGTAAACTCGAAAACTAACAGTGTCGTTTACGCTAAACTGGAGGGTAATAACCCTGCGGGATCGGTGAAAGACCGTCCTGCTTTGAATATGATTAGGCAAGCGGAAAAGCGTGGCGATATTAAAAAAGGCGACACTTTAATAGAAGCCACTAGCGGCAATACAGGTATTGCGTTGGCAATGGCCGCGTCGATGATGGGTTATAAAATTAAGTTGATTATGCCTAATAATATGTCAATGGAACGAAAAGCATCAATGGCGGCTTATGGTGCAGAGCTGATTGAAGTCACCAAAGAGCAGGGTATGGAGGGAGCAAGAGACTTGGCTCAAACCATGAAAAGCAATGGAGAAGGTTTTTTGCTCGACCAATTTGGTAATGCCGATAACCCATTATCCCACTACCATTCTACCGCACCAGAAATATGGCAAGATACCGAAGGAAAAATTACTCATTTTGTCAGTGCGATGGGCACTACGGGTACAATTATGGGTTGTTCAATGTATTTAAAAGAACAAAACCCAGAGATTCAAATTATTGGCGTGCAACCTGAAGATGGTGCTGCAATCCCTGGTATTCGTCGTTGGCCAAAAGAATATTTACCTGAAATTTATGACGATAGCCGTATTGATAGTGTCATTGATATGGGACAGCAAAAAGCAGAAGATACGATGAGAGGAATGGCTATTAAAGAAGGAATTTTTGCAGGCGTTTCATCAGGTGGTGCTTTAGCGGCGGCACTTGAGGTTGCTGAAAATACAGAAAACGCTGTAATAGTAACCATTGTTTGTGATCGTGGTGACCGCTATTTATCAACGGGTGTTTTCAATATGGCGACAAGAAATGGCTAGAGAAATTGAACGTAAGTTTTTATTAATAAATGAAGAATGGAAAGAATTGTCACATCAAAAAACGCACTTAGCACAGGCGTATTTGAATGATATTTCGAAAGAGGGCAGTAAAAGTTCTGTCCGCATTCGTATTGAAGGCGACAAAGCTAATATTAATATTAAGAGTTTAGAAATCGGCATAAGCCGTGATGAATATGAGTATGCTATTCCTATTGCAGAAGCTAAAAAAATGATTGCCACGCTTGCCGTCGGACCGGTGATTGAAAAGTATCGCTATCTGGTTAATTTTGGGAAACATTTGTGGGAAATTGATGCGTTTTTAGGCGATAATAAAGGTCTAGTGGTGGCGGAAGTCGAGTTAGAGTCTGAGCAGTCACAACCCGAACTACCTAGTTGGGCAGGAAAAGAGGTAACGGAGTTTAGTCGTTACTATAATATTAGTTTGAGCCAACAGCCCTTTAACCAATGGACAGACGATGAACGGAATTTTTAAAAAAACGTGGCGAGTCTTACTGATTGCTTCGATGATTGCGGTGCCGTATCACGTTCAAGCCAATATTGGTTTAGTTGAAGTTTATCGTTTAGCACTTCAGCATGATGCGCAACTTGCTCAAGCAAAAGCCAGTTATCAAGCAAATTTAGAAAATGTTGATATTGCGAAATCGCCGTTATTGCCACAAATTACCGCAAGTGGTAGCTATACTATTAATGATGGCAATAGCAATGCCGCAGATGTAAGCACGACTTCTTTGGGCTTGAATCTGCAACAATCGCTTTATCAGCGAGACTACTGGTTGCGATATGAACAGTCAAAATCGAAGCTAACACTGGCGAGTTATGATTTTAAAATAGCACAACAAGATATGATTATCCGTGTGGCAGAGCGTTATTTAAACGTTTTACTGGCGAAAGAAGATTTATCGCTGAGCCAAGCACAAGAAAAAGCCAATCAAAATCAGTGGCAACGTGCCAAGGTATCAGCAGAGATTGGTTTGGCGAGTCAAACTGATGTTTTACAAACCAAATCTAGTTATGATTTATCAAAGTCATCTCGGATTAATGCTGAAAATAATCTTGACGTGGCGTATGAAAAATTGAATAAGTTGACGGGAACTCGTGTTACCAATTTAAAAGTGATTTCAACAAATTATAAAGCTGGCTCAAAACCACTGGATATCCAAGCCTATCAAATAAAAGCTGCCAAACATAATTTAAGCTTACTAAAACTCAAACAACAAGCAGAAATTGCCGAACAGGAAATCGCCGTGCAAGGTTCGGGTCATTTTCCTAAATTCTATTTACAAGCGAATTACACCGACAAATCCTATTCTAACTTTGGTTCAGCTTATAGTGGTAGCTATCAAGATAAAAACAATTTTAATGTCGGCGTTTATACCTCCGTGCCACTTTATTCTGGTGGGGGCACGTCTGCAAAAGTATCGCAAGCACGTGCGAATGCAAACGCGGCAAAAATTGCAATGCGAGACGCCAAAGAAACCGCTGAACTTAATGCAAGAATTGCCGTTAGAAACATTCAAAGTGGTAAAAAACTGGTATCAGCCAATCTTGCAGCGATAAAATCAAATGATGCTTTTTTAAACACCGCCCAAGAAAGCTATGAAGTTGGACTAAAAGATTTACTGGACGTATTAACTGCTCGTGCTAATAAATTTCAAGCACAACGTAATTTAACGTCCTCTTTGCATAATTTAGCGTTGAGTCAATTACGACTTGCGCAAGCGGTTGGCTATCTAACGATTGAAAATCTTAATGCCCTTGAAAAACACCTACACTAGACGCAAGTTTGTTAAATCAGCACTGGCTTTATCACCAAGTTTAGCCTTGTTGACAGCTTGTTCAAACCCCGCTGACAGTCATACCACTATCCGAATGGGTGTGACTTCACGCCCGAGAATACTCGACCCACGTAAAGCAACCGACGCCCTATCTAGTCGGGTAAATCGGCTTTTGTATCAATCATTAATTGACTTCGATGAACAGTTCTTACCAATTCCGTCCTTAGCGAGTTGGCAGGTAATTTCTAACCAACATTATCGTTTTACTCTAACTAGCTTAGCTAAAAACAATCAATTCCATCATGGTAATCCTGTTACAGCCAATGATGTAGCGGCAACTTATTTGTCGGTGATTGATAAAGATTTTGGTTCGCCACATCGTGGTTCATTAAAACATATTGAAAAAATTAAAACGACAGGTTTACAGCAGGTTGATTTCTATTTATCAAAACCCGACCCATTGTTTGTTGGGAGATTAGTGATTGGAATTTTACCCGCGGATTTAATTGCACAGAATCATTCGTTTGTCGATAAACCAACCGGCTCGGGGCCGTGTCAACTGGTTTATCGTAATGAACAAAAATTGGTTTTAAAACGTCAAGATAATGTTCGGATAGAATTTGTTACAGTAAAAGACGCAACGGTACGAGTATTAAAATTGAAAAAAGGTGAACTTGATATCATCCAAAATGATTTATCACCAGAGCTACTTTCCTACTGCAAACAACAACCTGAAATGTTCAAGGTGATATCCAATAAAGGCACAGGATTCAGTTACATCGGTTTTAATTTTGAAGATCCATTACTCAGTAATATCCATTTACGCAAAGCGATTGCCTACGCGATTGACAGACAAACCATTATCAACAAACTCTTCGCAGGCTACGGCAGACTAGCGGGCGGGCTATTAGTGCCAGAACACTGGGCTGGAACAAGTGATTTGCAGGACTTTGAATTTAATATTGACAAGGCGAAGTATCATTTAAAACAACTGTTTTTAACCAATTCTGAGCTAAAATTTGCCCCCCGCTCACAGGGTATAAATGCCGGGGGACATGCCAAGGGGGGTACTAAAAACAGCTCTAACATACTTGAATTAAGCTTTAAAACCTCCTCAGACCCAACCAGAATCCGTCTAGCGACCATTTATCAGTCACAATTAGCAAAAATTGGCATTAAACTCAATATTCAAAGCTACGACTGGGGAACCTTTTATAGTGATATCAAACAAGGACGTTTTCAACTTTATAGCCTAGCCTGGGTGGGTGTAAAAAGCCCTGATATTTTCCAATACGTCTTTGACTCAAAAGCGATTCCACCCAAAGGTGCAAACCGAGGAAGATATCGAGATAACATCGCTGACAGCTTAATTGCAAGGGCAGGGCAGGCAAATTCGATTGCAGAGCAAGCTGACTTATATCGCCAATTACAAGCACGATTGCAAGATACACTTGCCACCATACCGCTTTGGTACGAAGACCAGTACGCGGTGATGCGAAGCAATATAACAGGCTACCAAGTCTATTCCGATGGACGTTTGGATGGTTTATTAACGACGATGAAAACATGAAAATTGAAATTTCCGTCAGCGAACAACAGCTCAACCTTATTGAAGCGAGTAAAATTCTAAAATCCTACTCGATTAGCACCGCAAAAAAAGGCATGGGTTGTGAAAAAAACTCAGAAAAAACACCGCTAGGAAAACATCGCATCCGTGCCATGATTGGCAAAGATGAACCAATTAATAGTATATTTGTAGGAAGACGTAAAACAGGCGAAATCTACAATCAACAACTAGCAAAACAATACCCAAATCGAGACTGGATTTTAACCAGAATTATTTGGCTATCAGGCAAAGAAATAGGCAAAAATCGTCTAGGAAATCTCGATACCATGCAAAGATACATCTACATCCACGGCACACCCGATACCGAACCGATGGGAATAGCAAAATCACACGGTTGCATTCGCATGCGTAATGAAGATTTAATCGAACTGTTTAATAATATTACACTTGATATTCTAGTAAATATTAAACGATAGTTGCTGGAATTTGTGTAATAAAACCTTATTAAAAGTGTCTTTTTTTTTAAAAATTCATTTTTTATAATTATCTTTTTTAATAATAAATAAAGATGAGAACATGAAATTAAAAATAATAGCAGGATTTATTCTAACCACTTCACTTGTCGGTTGTGGAAGTCCAGATAAAGATAAAACTGAGGTAGATTATTCCAAACAAACTATTGAATTATCTCAAGTAGGGCGTTACCAGTCCAATATTTTTGATGAAAGTGCCGCTGAAATAGTTGCTTATGACCCAACAACAAAACAAACTTTTGTCGTAAATTCAAAGTCAGGAAAGGTAGATGTTCTTAACACTACCGATATAACAAATCCGACACTTAATAACTCTTTAGATGTTGCTGGTGACATTGGTGCTGGTGCAAATTCGGCTAATAGTGTGGCTGTTTACAATGGTTTATTAGCGGTTGCGATGGACAATACAACCAAAACAAATAATGGTTGGATTGCTTTTTATAAAATTTCAGATTTATCTTTCTTAAAAAAAGTCGAGGTTGGTGCCATTCCTGATATGGTTACCTTTACGCCTAATGGCAAGCAAGTCGTTATAGCAATTGAAGCAGAACCTGATGAAGGCTATGTTAATGACCCGAATGGCATGGTGTCAATTATTGATATTACCTGGAATGGAGCAAATCTTACCACCAGTCTAACTAATATAGATTTTACTGATTTTAATGTTGGTGGCACTCGCTATTCAGAATTACCTAGTGAACTTATCTTAGCAGGAATAGGTGCAAATGGTAAAGCAACGGTTGCCGCAGATATTGAACCTGAGTATGTTGCCATAAATAAAGATAGCACCAAAGCATTTATCGCCCTACAAGAAAATAACGGCATTGCGGTTATTAATCTTACGGATAAAACCGTAGAAAAAATATATGCACTAGGTTTTAAAGACCATTCTTTAGATAAAAATGGTTTAGATGTTAACGATAAAGATGACACCGTTAAAATAGAATCTTACCCTGTCAAAGGTATGTACATGCCAGATTCGATTACGCTATTTGAAACAGGTAATAAAACTTATTTGCTAACCGCCAATGAAGGAGATGATCGTGACGATTGGTTAGAAGATTTTGAAACAAAAACGACTTGCGAATTAGCGGGCTACAGTTTTTATAAAAATAAAGAATGTAAAGATGCGGTTAAAATCGGCAAGCTAGACAACACCGATATGACGATTAAGGCAGGCTCTACTTTAGAAGCTAAAAAAACCGACTTAGATCGTTTAAAATTTTCTTATTTAGTCACCAAAAAAATGAATGGCGGCAGTGCTACTGACATAGAAACCATCTACTCTTACGGTGCACGATCTTTTTCAATTTGGGATATGGCAGACGGTAGTTTAGTCTGGGATTCTGGCAAGTTTTTTGAAACAAAAACCGCTGAATTATATGGCACTAAATTTAATAATGATAATGATGAAAACAAAGACCAAGGTCGTAGTGACAATAAAGGTCCAGAGCCTGAAGCAATTACTGTCGGCACAATTAATGAAAAAACCTATGCGTTTATAGGGCTAGAAAGAATGGGTGGCGTAATGATTTATGAAATTACTAATCCAACTACACCCGTTTTTATTCAATATATAAATAATCGCGATTTAACGATTGAACCAGGTGAAGGTATTGATGCAGGTGATTTAGGTCCAGAAGGCTTTAAATTTGTAAGTGCAGACAAAAGTCCGAATGGAAAACCTATATTAATAGTAGGCAATGAAGTGAGTGGTACGACAACTTTTTACAACATTAATATCTCATTAAACAACTAATTCTAATATTGGTTGTTAAGGAAACGCTTAACAACTAAGATTATTTTATACTGGTAAAAAGTGCCGA
>CAZQYD010000023.1:0-13020 GCA_964597465.1 uncultured Piscirickettsiaceae bacterium
TTCAAATTTTAGCTAAAAAGTGCCCAGGGGGGGTACCAAAACCTATAAAATGCCTTATTATATTCAGAATATTCAAGGTAAATCATGTCAGGAAATACGATTGGGCAGAATTTTAGGGTCACTACATTTGGTGAGAGTCATGGCATTGCTTTAGGGGCAATTATTGACGGCTGTCCGCCTGGTATGGAGTTGTCTGAGGCGGACATTCAGCTTGAATTAGACCGTAGAAAACCAGGCGGTAAATCGAAAGATGGCAGAACGTTAAAACATGTTACTGCCAGAAGTGAGGCGGATGAAGTACAGATTTTATCGGGCGTGTTTGAGGGAAAAACTACGGGGACGCCAATTGGTTTAATCATTCATAATAAAGACCAGCGTTCGCAAGACTATTCTAAGGTAGCGGAAACCTTCCGTCCTTCTCATGCTGATTATACTTATACTCAAAAATACGGTTTTCGTGATTATCGTGGTGGTGGACGTTCCTCTGCTCGTGAAACCGCTATGCGTGTGGCGGCTGGAGCGATTGCGAAGAAGTATTTGAAAGAAAAACTAGGCATTGAAATTAAAGGCTACTTGTCGCAACTTGGACCGATTAAAATTGAAAATATAACTTGGCCATTTGATAACAGCAATCAATATTTTTGCCCTGATGAAGCAAAAACCGCTGAAATCAGTGATTACATGGATGAATTGTTGAAAAAAAGAGATTCGGTGGGTGCGAAAATTACGATTATCGCTAAAAACGTCCCTGTTGGATTAGGCGAACCTGTTTTTGACCGTTTAGATGCAGACCTTGCACATGCTTTGATGAGCATTAATGCAGTTAAAGGCGTTGAGGTGGGGGACGGATTTGCTGTGGCGGAGAAAAAAGGCACGGAAAACCGTGATGAAATGTCACCAGAAGGTTTTTTATCAAACCATGCGGGTGGCATTTTAGGCGGAATTTCGACAGGGCAGGATATTGTGATGCATATTGCTTTAAAACCAACCTCTAGCATTATGTCGCCAGGGAAAAGTGTCAACACCAAAAACGAAGCCGTTGAAATGGTGACCAAAGGTCGTCATGATCCTTGTGTTGGCATTCGTGCAACACCTATTGCCGAAGCAAAAATGGCAATCATTATTCTAGACCATTTTATGCGTAATCGCGCCCAAAATGGTGATGTGGTTTCACCTATGCCAAACTATTAACGGTTTAGTAAATGCACGATACCAATGCCCTACACAAAACTATCTAGTTTTTATTTTTTCTACTTTACTGTGTTTGGTATTATCGTGCCTTATGCAGGGTTGTATTATGATTTTCTTGGTTTTAATGCCATTCAAATAGGGCAGCTTTCTGCGGTTTTTGTCGCAACGAAATTGATTGCCCCGAACCTTGTTGGCTGGTTATCTGACAAAACAGGTTTAAAAATATTTTGGGTTAAATGGTGTTCTTTTTTCACCTTTGTTGGTTTGGTGTTTTTTGCTCAGCAAACTGATTTTTATTTGATTCTATTCGCCGTTTTTCTATTTAGTTTTTTCTTTCATTCTTCATTACCTTTGCTTGAATCCTACACCTTTAGTGCTTTAACTGATGCAAAAACGTCTAAAGCAGGCTATGGAAAAATTCGTCTTTGGGGTTCGGTTGGTTTTATCGCCGCCGTTATGCTTGTGGGCTGGCTATTTGACCAATTCAGCATTGAATATTTTCCTTGGTATGTCGTTGGGTTTGCTTTGCTGGTTTGGTTGAGTGTGTTGTTTTTAGGAGAAACGAAAGTAAAACATGCAATAACAGCAGATAATAAATTTTGGCAAGTAATGACACAACCTGCGGTGATCGCCTTGTTATTGGTTAGTTTACTGATTCAGTTTTCGCATGGTTCTTATTACGGATTTTACAGTATTTTCTTGAGCGATAAAGGCTATAGCAAAACCGCTATATCTGCTTTTTGGGCAGTTGGTGTGCTAGCAGAAATAGCCGTGTTTTTATACATGATGCCATTGTTTAATCGTTACTCTGCCAAGTATTTAATGCTATTAAGCCTAGTGCTAACTGCCATTCGTTGGGTTATTATCCCGTTGGGAGTTGATAATTTAGCACTCTTGTTTTTTGCACAACTATTACACGCCGCCAGTTACGGATTATTCCATGCCTCAGCCATCTATTTAATTGACGGTTTATTTACAGGCAACCACTCAAGTAGAGGGCAGGCAATATATGCATCACTCAGCCACGGATTAGGCGGCGGGCTAGGTTTATTGTTAGCAGGTTATATTTGGTTTGAATTGGGAGCGAATGTTTCATTTTATATTAATGCCATAATAGTTGTAATTGCTTTTATAATCACGTATAAATGGGTAAGGAATTAATTAATATAGTTTGAAAGGAAAATACATGTCGAAGTTCGAAAATGTCACCATTATTAAGAAAGCTAATATTTACTATGACGGAAAAGTAACCAGCCGTACGGTTGAATTTGCTGACGGCTCAATCAAAACACTAGGCATTATGTTGCCAGGTGAATATACCTTTGGCACCGAAGCTGCTGAAATCATGGAAATGTTAGCAGGTGAAGTGGAAGTATTATTGCCTAATGAAACAGAATGGAAAACGATTCCAGCAGGTGAAAGTTTTGACGTGCCTGCGAATTCAAAGTTTGGTATAAAAGTTCGCACTCCTGCTGACTACTGTTGTAGTTACAAGCCAACAAGGGGTTAACGATGGGTAAAAATGCAGATGTCTTCATAAAGTATCTTGTCATAGGCTATGCCTTACTTTTAGCAATGATTTTTATTTTTATATCTGTATTTGTCTCTTACGACAAAGAACTCTCTAAGTCTTTTCTTTCTTATACTAAAAACACCTCTTATTTAGCAAGTGCGAGTATTCTAGTTGACTCTAGTTCTAACCGATCAATTTTATTAATAAAGATGATTAATTCTGATGATGCCTTTGAAATTGATGAGCTTAATATTGAAATGCAAAAGCAGGGTAAAAAGTTTAATGAAAGCTTAATAATTTTAGAGCAACTTAGTGATTCTGCAGACGCTAAATCTTTAAATCAAGCTAAAGACTTTATGCTAGAAAACGGTCGCCACCAGAGTGAGATTTATGCCTTAATACTTGACGAGAAAAAAGCTAAGGCAAGGGAAAAGCTGTTGCAGGTTGCCTTTCCTTTACAGGACAATGGTCATGTAATAATGTACCAGCTTAAAGAAAAATACAAGGCTAGGGCTTTGGTCTCGATTGAGCAACATCAAAATTTACTTGATAAAATGAAGTTGCTGATAATGATTGCTTCCTTTCCCATCATGATTGTTTTATTCATAGTCGCTTTTTTTTCAATTAAACGCTTAAAAAAACACGCCCTAGAACAAACCTCGCTATTGGCTAGACTGGAAAATGAAGTACAGGAACGTACGCAAGATCTCTTGTTAGATAAAAAATTAATGCACAATTTATCCGAAGCGATTGCTATTTTTGATTCTCAAGGGGGAAAAGTAATTTCGAATAGAAAATTTGATGATATCCTTTTAAAGGATAAAATGAATGCAAAGTTGCCCTTTCTTAATCTTTTAAAAGAATTATTTGAGGGAGTTAATATTGAAAAAATCAACAAAAAATTATTAAATAACGAACACTGGTCTAGTGAATTAAAATTGCGTA
Organism: uncultured Piscirickettsiaceae bacterium; assembly: GCA_964597465.1. Taxonomy (GTDB): domain Bacteria; phylum Pseudomonadota; class Gammaproteobacteria; order Thiomicrospirales; family Thiomicrospiraceae; genus Hydrogenovibrio. The sequence continues at coordinate 3,650 of CAZQYD010000023.1, forward strand.
ATGAAAATAAATATATGATTGTTAATGTTGCTCTAATTGATCGTGAAGGCTTGTCAAAACATTACTTTTCGGTTGTTCTTGTTGATGTTTCAGATTTAAAAATTACTCAGAATAAACTTGAAAAAACCTCTAATTATGATGAAGTAACCCAGTTACCAAATAGGCGTAACTATAAAGTTTTTGTAGAAAATTTATTAGCTACCAATGAACCTTTTCATTTACTGTTTTTAGATTTAGATAATTTTAAATGGGTAAATGACCACTATGGGCATGATGCCGGAGATAAGTTTTTATTTGATTTTGGTCAAGCTGTGTTAAAACGGTTAGATGAAAATAACCGTCTGTTTAGAATCGGAGGGGATGAATTTATTGTTGTCATGGTTGAAATGGTTTCGAACGAACGCCTAGTCAAATTAGCAAAAGAAATTTTAACTTGTGCCGCTAATGCCGACGTTGAAGGAAACAATAAGCATGAAATTGGTTGTAGTATTGGTATCTCAAGTTATCCATTTGATACTGACCGTGCAGGTGAGTTATTAAGTTATGCTGACTACGCAATGTATCATGCCAAGAAAACAGGTAAAAATAGATACTGCATTTTTAATGAAGAGATGAAAAATGAAATAGCGTATCTTCATAAAATGGAATTTGATTTAACGAAAGCTGTTAAGAATAAAGAGTTTGAAGTTTATTACCAACCACAATATGATATTCAAAATTTAAAACTAGTCGGTGCGGAAGCGTTATTAAGATGGCCTAAGAATGAAGAGGGAAAAATTGTATTTATTTCGCCTGTTGAATTTATTCCGTTAGCTGAAAAGTTTGGTTTAATTAACGAGTTAGGTTTTTTTGTTTTTCAACAAGCTATCATGCAAATAAAAGAATGGCAAGCTTTGCAAAATAACTTGCCTAAAATAGCAATTAACGTTTCTCCATTGCAAATATCATCAGGTGGCTTTGATGTTTTTATAATGAATCAACTAGATAAACATGATGTTTCTGCTGAACTTATTGATATCGAAATCACCGAGTCGGTGTTGATGGATAATCTTGAGCAAGGTCAATCAAGTGCTAATTGTTTAACAAAAATACAAGCACTGGGCTTTGAAATATCGATAGATGATTTTGGGACTGGTTACTCTTCTCTCGCTTACATTAAGCACCTACAGGTTGATAGAATAAAAATTGATAAAAGTTTTATTGATGATATTGGGACGGACCAAGAAGCTAGGTCAATTGTAAAAGCAATTATTGACATGGGGCATAGCTTAGACTTAAAAGTGCTTGCGGAAGGGATTGAAACGACTAATCAGCTAGATATTCTAAAGGCACTAGGCTGTGACGAAGGGCAGGGTTATTTGTTTAATAAACCCCTAGCAGCGGAAGAGTTCAAAGAAAAGTGTCTTAGCTAGCCTCTGTTTTTTTTGCCTTCTCAGCTCGTTGTTGCTTTTTTAAAGCACGCTTTTTTTTCTTTTTAATCTTAAAATAGAAATGTAGCCCAAGGTGGATTGTTAGTAAAAATACCAATACTCCGATACCAATCACTTTTATAAAATCCATTACCGCTCCTTTTTTATTGATACTGAAAAACATTTTACCCTTTTCTGTTAGAATTGCCTGCAAAATTTAACAGGACTTTTACCAATGAATAATCCCACAGCCTTTGATTGGCGTAAATATAAAGCAGATACATTGTCGGGTATTACTGTCTCACTGGCATTAGTTCCCGAAGCGGTCGCATTTGCGTTTGTAGCGGGAGTACATCCGCTAGTGGGCTTGTATGCCGCGATTATTGTCGGTTTCATTACCGCAATATTTGGTGGTCGTCCAGGCATGATTTCAGCCGCCGCAGGCTCATTAGCAGTGGTGATGATGCATTTGGTGATGGAAAACGGAGCGGCTTATTTGTTCGCCGCTGTTATTCTAATGGGCGTGTTTCAAATTTTTATTGGGTTAATGAAGTGGGGGCGGTTTATCCGCATGGTACCTAGCTCGGTCATGCTCGGTTTTGTAAACGGTTTGGCATTGATTATTCTGATTGCACAATTTACTCAGTTTAAAGATACATCTGGAGCATGGCTAACAGGCGATTCACTGAGTATTATGGTGATGATTATTGTCGCAACCATGGCGATTATTTATCTACTTCCCTATATCACCAAGGCGATTCCTTCCGCATTAGCAGCGATTGTTTTTGTCACCTTAGCAGTGATTTTCTTTGATATTAATGCGGTTACAGTGGGTGATAAAGCGGCGGTTTCTGGGACGCTCGAATCCCTTATTTATGGTGATGGAGTGGAGGGTGGTTTTCAAGGGTTGAGTTGGTTTACTAATTTGCCCGCGGACTTCATTAGCCTAGAAACACTGTGGATTGTATTGCCTTACGCGATTATTTTAACGATTATCGGCTCGGTAGAATCGCTATTAACCATGACTTTAATTGACGATATTACCAAAACCCGTGGTAGCGGTAACAAAGAATGTATCGCACTCGGTGCGGCAAACTGCACCGCTGGTTCTTTTGGAACGATGGGGGGATGTGCATTGATTGGTCAGTCCATGATTAATGTTAGCTCGGGAGGAACTGGACGGTTATCTGGGGTGTCGGCGGCATTTGGGCTGTTATTAATTGTACTGATTTTTTCCTCTTGGATTGAGATGGTGCCAATTGGTGCGTTAGTTGGCTTGATGTTCTTTGTGGTGATTGCAACCTTTAATTGGGCAAGTTGGAATATTATGCGTGGCATGACCAAGGCCGATGCTTTTGTGATGATATTAGTGACCGCACTCACGGTTATTTTTGATTTGGCAGTAGCGGTGATGGCAGGAATCATTGTTGCTGCACTGGTATTTGCTTGGCAGCATGCACAAAGAATATTGCTGGAAACATCTATGCAAGAATTTGATGGTAAACAGGTAAAAGTGTACAAGGTAAACGGCCCTTTGTTCTTCGCTTCATCGCAGAATTTCTTAGAAATGTTTGATGTAGAAAATGACCCAGAATGTGTGGTGATTGATTTTCAACACTCAAGGGTTTATGATCATACAGGGGTAGAAGCGATTGATAATTTGACCAAACGATACAAAGAAGCAAATAAAAAAATAGTGCTAAAACATTTGAGTCATGAATGCCAAGCTTTATTAAAAGATGCATCCGATTTGGTAGAGGTAAACGTCTCAGAAGACCCTCATTATCACGTATCATTAGGTAAATAAGGCTAGATTGCTACCCCCCTGGGCACTTTTTACCCCGCAAGGGAGATAAATAGTTAAAAAATGCCCAGGGGGGGGTAAGAAGTTTTAGGAGATAAAAATGGGCTGGGAGTCTTGGGCGTTAGATAATTTGTGGTTAGTGGCAGGCGGTACGTTACTGATTAGTGTCATTCTTAAATTTGTAATTGTATGGATTTTTAAAAACTCTGGATAGTTGTTCTCTTAGGCATGAATTTTGCTAATTATTTTTCTATATAATTAAGTTCAAGGTTTTGTTGATGTTACGTGGTTTGAGTCGGTTATTGATACTTTCATTGTTGTCTGCTTTTCTGTATGGCTGTAATTTAGCTAACAGTGCTAATGACGACAAATCAAAAAAAAATGCTTCAGCAAATATCTCTATTCAGTCCTCTTCACCAGTCGTTAACGCCAATGGTTATTATCAAGAAAAATCGACGGTTGTTATCAATGCCACGGGCGAAGGCTCGAAAGGCTCGGCGATTACCTGTGTGGTAACCGTTTCTCAAAAAGCGAATTCTGTGACAGAATATACCGATGTTGATGTTATTAATGGCTGTGGTAATCAAACCCTTGGACTGCTAAATGGCGCAGGGGATTATAAAATAAAGCTAGTGGTGACCGATAGCAACTCAAAAACTGCCGAAGCACAAACCTTTGCAATTGTGCTGCCGAATAATATTAGCGATGATACTTTTTTATCCGCCAACTTTACCGCAACGCCTTCCGTTGCCGCAGGGAGTGCTTTTGATATTGCCTTAGATGCAACCAGTTCGACGAAAGGTGAGGCGGGCGATATCTCAACATATACTTGGCAAATTCGTAAAAAAGAAAATGACTTTGTTACCAACTTAGTTTCAGTAATTGGTCCGATTAACAGCCCAGTGACTAATGTTGTCGTGCAGTCAGACGGCATCTACGTGGTAAAGCTGGCAATAGTTGATAATGGTGCTAAAACGGCTTCAACGGTTAAAACCTTTACTGTTAGTACGGGGGGGAGTTTATTGGTTGCCGATTTTTCGATTACTATCCCAGCTGGAGCGGTGCCATTGAATATTCAAGTTGATGGTTCGACATCTACCGTAACCAACGTTGACCATTATGCTTGGGATTTGTTTGCATCGGACGCTTTAACAACCTCTATTTATCATGTTGAATCAGAGTCAGCGATTGCAAATATTCCCATTGTCGCGGCAGGGATCTATTTAATTCGCTTACGAGTTATTGATGCGACGGGTAATGAACATGAAGTAACTCGTACCTTTAGCGTTTCATAGCTTAAAAGTCTTAATTTAGAGTTAAATTCTTATATAATATTCTGTTAACTAGAAAAGAGTTTTTCGTGAATCATGTCGTATATAAAAAAATATTTAGTTGCCGGTTTATTGGTTTGGCTACCGCTGGGGATTACGATTGTAATTCTTATGTTTTTGGTCAACTTCTTTGATAAAACCCTACTGCTATTACCCACACAATATCGCCCAGAAACATTGTTAGGCATTGATGTTCCTGGCTTCGGGTTATTGCTTTCCTTTATATTTATTTTGATTACAGGGATGCTTGTCGCCAGCTTTTTTGGTAAATATCTTTACGGTATTGGTGAACGTATTCTGGCAAGAATTCCGCTAGTTCGTTCAATTTATACGGCGGTTAAACAGATTTCTGAAGCTGTCTTTGGTAATGGCGATCAAACGTTTAAAAAGTGTTATCTAATTCAATACCCACGCAATGGACTTTGGACGCTAGCTTTTCAAACCAGCACTATCGAGGGTGAAGCGCAGGTAAAAACAAACATGTCAGAAGTTGTTAATCTCTTCGTTCCGACCACGCCTAACCCAACGTCAGGTTTCTTTATCATGGCATCTAAGCATGAAGTAATTGAATTAGAAATGTCAGTAGATGAAGCTTTAAAAATGGTTATTTCAGGCGGAGTTGTTGTGCCACCATGGCAAGCCAAGGTGAAACAAAAAGAATCCGACACACAAATTGAAACAAAAATTAAAAACGAAGGACAAGAATAAAATGATGCGTAGTCACTATTGTGGAGAAGTTACCGAAGTATTATCAGGAAAAAATGTAACCATCTCTGGTTGGGTTCATCGTCGTCGAGATCACGGTGGTGTTATTTTTATTGACTTGCGTGATAAGCACGGACTGGTACAGGTGGTTGTTAATCCAGATGATGAGGCAAAATTTGCCAAAGCTGAAAAAGTACGTTCTGAATATGTTTTAACCGTACAGGGCAAAGTGTTAGGTAGAACCGCTGAAACGATTAACCCTAAAATGAATACGGGTAAAATCGAAATTGTTGCAGACAGTATTGAAATTTTGAGTGCTTCAGCACCGATTCCTTTTCAGTTAGATGACAAAGTTATTTCTGAAGAAGTACGCTTGGTTTATCGCTTTTTAGATTTACGCCGTGATGAAATGCAAGAAGTGCTAAAAACACGTTATAACATCACTCGTACCATGCGTCGTTTTCTGGACGATGACGGCTTTATGGATATTGAAACACCGATTCTCACCAAGTCAACGCCAGAGGGAGCAAGGGATTATCTTGTGCCTAGCCGCACTCATCAGAATAAGTTTTTTGCGTTACCTCAATCGCCACAGTTGTTTAAACAACTGTTGATGATGTCTGGATTTGATCGTTATTATCAAATTACCCGTTGCTTCCGTGATGAAGATTTACGTGCCGATAGGCAACCAGAATTTACCCAGTTAGATATTGAAACCTCATTTATGACTGAAGAAGAAGTCATGGTGACTATGGAAAAATTGGTAAAAACGATTTTTAGTGAAGCGGGCGATATTCAGTTTGAAGAGCAGTTCCCTAGAGTTACTTATGCCGATGCAATTCGCGATTATGGCATTGACAGACCCGATTTAAGAATAAACATGAAATTAGTTGATGTAGCAGATTTGTTACAGAACATTGATTTTAAAGTCTTCGCAGGACCTGCAAAAGACCCGAAAGGTCGTGTAGCCGCGTTACGTGTGCCACAGGGTGCAAAAATGACCCGTAAAGAAATAGACGACTACACCAAATTTGTTAGTATTTATGGGGCAAAAGGCTTAGCTTACATTAAAGTGAATAAATTAGCGGACGGCGTAGAAGGTTTACAATCACCGATTGTTAAGTTTATTTCAGAGCAGGTGATGGAAATAATGGCACGTGTCGGTGCAGAAGATGGCGATCTTGTTTTCTTCGGTGCGGATAAAGCAAAAATAGTTAACGAAGCCTTGGGAGCATTGCGTTGTAAGGTCGGTGAAGACCTTGGCATGCTAGAAAAAGAATGGGCGCCAGTGTGGGTAGTTGACTTCCCAATGTTTGAAATTATTGACGAAGAAACAGGTGCATTAACCGCGATTCATCATCCGTTCACACAGCCAAAAGCAACCACCGAAGAAATTTTAACGCATCAAAATCCAGAAGAAATGTTATCAAAAGCTTATGACTTAGTCATTAACGGTTTGGAAGTCGGCGGTGGTTCGGTGCGTATTCACGATAGCGAAATGCAATCAGCAGTGCTTAAACAGCTAGGTATTTCAGACCAAGAAGCCAATGATAAATTTGGCTTCCTATTAAACGCTCTAAAGTACGGTTGTCCACCGCATGCAGGGATGGCGTTTGGTTTAGATAGGCTGGTGATGATTATTGCCAAGCGTGATTCGATTCGCGACGTTATCGCCTTCCCTAAAACCCAATCGGCTGCTTGCATGTTGACTGAAGCACCTGGAAAGGTCGCAGACGATCAATTACAAGACTTAGCATTACGTTTTCGTAAACCTATTAAAGGTTAGTAAGAGTTGTTGCAATGACAGCAGAAACGTTCAATTTAGCAGAATCTATCCCAACTCAGTTGGAAGATAAGATTAATGACATTGCTAGCAATGTCACCCTGCCTACCTATCTTACCGAGATAGAAAAAGCATCGCTGATTAAACGTATCAAAAAGTTGTTAATTGAAAAAGATGCGCAGCTAGTTGCTCACTACTATGTTGATCATGACCTACAAGCCTTAGCAGAAGAAACAGGCGGTAAGGTTGCTGATTCATTAGAAATGGCAAACTTTGGGGCACAGTCAGAACACCAAACTTTGGTGGTTTGTGGGGTTAGGTTTATGGGGGAAACCTCAAAAATGCTCAGCCCTGAAAAAACCGTTCTGATGCCCGATTTAGATGCCACCTGTTCGTTAGATGCAGGTTGTCCTGCTGATGAATTTAGAGCCTTTTGTAAACAATATCCCGATCACAAAGTAGTGGTTTACGCTAACACGAGCGTGGAAGTCAAAGCGATCGCTGATTGGGTGGTCACCTCTGGAAATGCACTCGAAATTGTCAGCCACTTGAAAGAGCAGGGCGAAAAGATTATTTGGGGGCCAGACCGTCATCTTGGTAGTTGGATTCGTAATGAAACTGGCATTGATATGATTCTTTGGCAGGGTCAATGTATCGTACATGATGAGTTTCAGGTGTTCGAGTTACAGGAACTCAAACGTCTTAATCCAAACGCTAAAGTCTTGGTGCACCCAGAATCTCCTGAAGAAGTTGTTGCACTAGCCGATGTGGTAGGTTCAACAAGAGTGATGATTGAATCGGTACAAACAATGCCCGATAAAGAATTTATCGTCGCAACCGATCATGGTATTTTTTGGAAGATGAAACAGCTAGCACCGAATAAAAAGCTTATCGTTGCACCAACAGGTGGCAAGGACGGTAGTTGTATTAGTTGCGCCCATTGCCCTTGGATGGCAATGAATGGTTTGCAAAATTTGCATGATTGTTTAGAAAATCAAACAGGAGAAATTTTTCTTGATGAAAAGATTCGATTAGAAGCTCTCGAATCCATTAATCGCATGTTAGACTTTTCACGTAAGAAAGGTCTGATAGGTAAGAAGGTAGCTAAAAAAGCTTAATTTTTGCTAAAAAGTGCCCAGGGGGGTATGGCTTTGAATAAAATAAACCGTGTTTTAGGCATCGATCCTGGTTCAAGAAAAGCAGGTTTTGGTGTAATTGAATCTGGGCGTTACCATCCAAATTATATTGCCAGTGGCGTGATTAATGTCATGAAATTATCGGGTTCACAACGTCTAAGAGTTATTTTTGAATCAATCAATCAAATTATTGAACAATATAAACCAGATATAATGTCAATTGAAAAAGTCTTTGTTTATAAAAATCCCAATTCCGCTATCAAATTAGGGCAGGCAAGAGGCGTGATTATTTGTGCCGCCGCACTGCACGATATTCCGATTATGGAATATACACCTACCCAAATTAAAAGCACGCTGGTTGGGCACGGGCATGCAAATAAAGAACAGGTGCAATTCATGGTAACCAACCTTTTAAAATTAACAGAAACCCCACAAGAAGATGCCGCCGATGCCTTGGCAGCTGCCTTGTGCCATGACCGTTATTTAACCTTGGGCATCGACCCCGAAAAAATTTCAAAAGGAACAAGATTCTAATGATAGGGTTTTTATCAGGAAAAATACACGCCAAACAGCCACCGCTATTACAGTTAGATGTGCAAGGTGTGGGTTATAACATTGAAGCCCCTATGTCCACCTTTTACGCATTAGGTGAAGTAGGTGAACAGACCACGATTTTAATCCACATGGTGGTCAGAGAAGATGCGATGTTACTATTTGGATTTGCCACAGAATTAGAAAAAAATCTATTTAAAGAACTTATTAAAGTGAATGGCATAGGTGCAAAAATGGGTATTGCTATTTTATCCGCTATGTCAGTCGCTGAATTTGTCGGCTACGTTGAAGTTGCGGACGTGATTGCCATTACTAAAATACCGGGTGTTGGCAAGAAAACCGCAGAACGTTTGGTAATCGAAATGCGCGACAAGTTAAAAAAATGGTCAGAAGAGCACAGTCTTTCAATCAATCAAGCATCAAAACCTTCTGCCAAGCAAATACAGCAACAGCAGCAAAGACAAGATAACTCGCTAGCAGAGCAAGCGTTGATTTCACTCGGTTATAAATCTACACAAGTTGCTCAAATGTTGAAAAACACCCCTAAAGATTTTTCCTTAGAAGAAACCATAAAATACGCTTTGCAACAGGTATAATGAGACCTTTGCATAAATGGATGCACAAATTAAAATGGCTAAATTTCACCTTCTT
>CAZQYD010000024.1:0-7417 GCA_964597465.1 uncultured Piscirickettsiaceae bacterium
GACACTTTTTTCTCAGCCTAATTCTAACCTTAGTTATTAAGCGTTTCCTTAAAAAAACACATATCTAAAAATAAAAAATTTCCTGTCCGCATTTTAACGGATAGGAATTTAAATTTTAATAGAGACCTTTGCATAAATGGGGTGCGAATAAAAATGAGATAAATTTTGCCTTATTTTGCCTAAAAAAACATGTAATAGCTCGTTTTTTAGGTGAAAGAAGGTGAAATTTAGCCATTTTAATTTGTGCGTCCATTTATGCAAAGGTCTCTAATAGTTTAAACTTAAAATTTAAGCTTTTTTATCGTCTTTTTTAGCATCATCTTTCACTTCTTCAAACTCTGCATCAACAATATCATCATCCGCTTGTGCAGAACTTTGCGTATCTGCACCTGCATCACCACCATCTGCTGGTTGTGCGTAGGCTTTTTCTGCTAGCTTTTGACTTGCCGTGGCTAGTGCTTGAGATTTTTCATCAATGATGGTTTTATCATCACCTTTGATTGCTTCTTCTAGTTCGGTGATTGCTTTTTCAATCGTTTCTTTTTCAGTCGCTTCAACCGCTTCACCTTGTTCATCAAGTAACTTTCTTGTTCCGTGAATCATACCTTCGGCTTGGTTACGAACTTCGATTAGTTCTTTTAATTTAGCATCTTCTTCAGCATGTGCTTCTGCATCTTTTACCATTGCTTCTACTTCTTCGTCCGAAAGACCTGATGAAGATTTAATGGTAATGTGTTGTGCTTTGTTAGTCGCTTTATCGGTTGCAGTTACGGTTAATATTCCGTTTGCATCAATATCAAAAGAGACTTCAATTTGTGGTGTGCCACGCTGTGCAGGTGGTATTTCGTCTAGGTTGAATTGACCTAGTGACTTATTCCCTGCTGCCATTTCGCGTTCACCCTGTGCGACATGAATGGTTACTGCTGACTGATTGTCTTCTGCGGTTGAGAAGGTTTGCGATTTTTTGGTTGGAATCGTGGTGTTCTTTTCAATCAACTTAGTCATTACGCCGCCCATGGTTTCAATCCCTAGCGATAATGGTGTTACATCTAAAAGAAGTACATCATTTACATCACCAGAAAGTACGCCACCTTGAATTGCCGCACCCATGGCAACGGCTTCATCTGGGTTGACATCTTTACGAGGCTCTTTACCAAAATATTCTTTTACTGCTGCTTGTACCATTGGTACACGGGTTGAGCCACCGACTAAAATAACATCGTCAATTTCTGATAATGAAAGCCCTGAATCTTTAACTGCCATTTTACATGGTTCAATCGAACGCTTAACTAGGTCACCAATTAATGATTCAAACTTAGCACGGGTAATTTTCATGTTAAGGTGTTTTGGGCCTGTGGCATCAGCAGTAACATAAGGTAGATTAATATCTGTTTGATCACGAGAAGATAATTCAACCTTCGCTTTTTCTGCCGCTTCACGCACACGCTGTAACGCTAGTTTGTCTAGTTTAATGTCAACATTTTGGTCTTTTTTGAATTCTTCAGCAATATATTCAACCAGCACATTATCAAAATCTTCACCACCAAGGAATGTATCGCCATTGGTTGATAATACTTCTACTTGCTTTTCGCCGTCCATGTCTGCCACTTCGATAATAGATACATCAAATGTTCCACCACCTAAATCATAAACTGCGATGGAGCTGTCAGATTTAACTTTATCCATTCCATAAGCTAATGCCGCCGCTGTTGGCTCGTTGATAATTCGTTTAACTTCTAGCCCTGCAATTTTACCGGCATCTTTCGTTGCTTGGCGTTGTGCATCGTTGAAGTATGCAGGAACAGTAATAACGGCTTCTGTAACTTCATGCCCAAGATAGTCTTCTGCGGTGGTTTTCATCTTCATCAAAATGCGTGCAGAAACTTCTTGCGGTGATAATTTTTTACCGTTTACTTCTACCCAAGCATCACCATTATCTGCGGCAATAATTGAGTAAGGTACCATGTCTTTATCTTTTTGAACAACTTTGTCGTCTGCTCTACGACCGATTAGTCGTTTAACTGCAAAAATTGTATTTTCAGGGTTGGTTACTGCTTGTCGTTTTGCTGAATCACCGACTAATACTTCCTCGTCTGTATAAGCAACGATTGAAGGTGTTGTTCTTGCCCCTTCTGAGTTTGGAATTACTTTAACTTCTTTACCGTCCATCACTGCTACGCAAGAGTTAGTTGTTCCTAAATCTATACCAATTATTTTAGCCATTCTTAATTTCCTTTTTTTTAATTTGTCTTTCTTTATATAAGGTGCTTTATTATTTTTTCAAGCCCTTAGACTATGAATTATTGTGCGACGATTACGCGTGCGGCACGCACTAAACGATCATTCAGCACATAACCTTTTTGAATTACATCCATTACCGTATTTGATTCATGATCAGGTGATGGCACCATCGTCATGGCTTCTTGCGTTTTAGGGTCAAACTTTTCACCCATCGGATTAATGCGTTCAACGCTAAATTTCTCTAACATGTCAAGCGTTTGTTTAAAGCTCATTTCTAAACCTTCTTGAATACTTTTAACCGTTGCATCTTCTTTTTTTGATGCGTCTAAACCCATTTCCATCGAGTCAATCACGGGGATTAATGCATTCACAAATTTTTCTAAACCAAATTTATGAGCATTTTCTACATCAATTCGTGAACGGCGTTTTAAGTTTTCCATATCCGCCATGGTGCGTAACGCTAAGTCTCTCTGTTTTTCAACTTCTACCTTTAACACTTCTACTTCAGAATCGACCACTTCAACCGTCGGAATTGCTTCCTCGGTTATTTCATCGTCAATTTGTTCATTAACTTCTTCTTGAGCATTATTTTTAACGTCATCAGACATGGTTATTCTCCAAATAATTTTTAATTCTCCCATTTAGTGGGGGCTCTTTATTTGTATTCAAGTTTAAAAGCTAAATTTACTACCCCCCTGGGTACTTTTTTGCTTAAAATACCTTCAAAATGGTTTTTTAAAAGAGTTTAAAAGCAATGTTTAACAAAATTGGTATTTTCGGCAAATATACTGGCACGCAATCTTGGGAATTAATTGAGAGGTTGTTAAGTCATTTTTATAATAAAAAGCAGGTTGCTTACTTGGACAAAATTACTTGCAAGAATTTTCCTGCGGATAAATTTGGGGTTGACATATTAGGTCGTGATGATTTACTTAGCTCAATTGACCTTGCAATTGTGGTCGGCGGTGACGGTACTTTTCTCGATGTTGCACGAAATATTGCGAACCATGACATTCCAATTTTAGGGGTTAACCTTGGTAGGCTTGGTTTTTTGACTGATATTTCTCCCGAACTAATGTGTGAAATGATTGATGATATTTTGAACGATAGTTATAGTACAGAGAAAAGAAACCTTTTAGAGGTGTGTATTAGCAGTGGTAAAAAGAAGCTGCATGAGCAGGTCGCTTTAAATGATATTGTCTTACACAAGGGTGATTCTCCTCGTATGATTGAATTTGAAACTTTTATTAATAATAAGTTTTTTAATAGCCAACGCTCGGACGGGATGATTATATCGACCCCAACGGGTTCTACTGCTTATGCATTATCCGCTGGTGGCCCTATTTTAGACCCTGATTTAAATGTAGTGGTATTGGTTTCAATTAACCCGCATACCATGAGCAATCGACCCGTGGTAATGAGTGCTGATAATGTTATCCAAATAAAACCAAATGATAGTTGTATAGGCACGGCTAGAATTACTTGTGATGGACAGATAATTTTTCCGTTTGATTCTAAAAATCAGGTCATTATTCGTCGTTTCCCTAAACTACTTAAAGTCATTCACCCAAAAAAACATAACCATTATCGCCTGTTAAGAGAGAAATTAAGTTGGGGGAAAAAACTATAAATGTTACAAGAACTTTCTATTAAAAATTTGGCGTTAATTGAACAATTAAATTTAACTTTTAAAGCTGGCTTTACAACCCTAACGGGTGAAACGGGTGCGGGCAAGTCTATTTTATTAGACGGGCTTGGCTTTACACTGGGTGAACGTGCTAATACGTCATTAGTTCGCCATGGTACAAGCCGTGCTGATGTTGTTGCCGATTTTGAAATTAGTGATTTACCCTTAGTACAGAGTTGGTTGACAGAAAACGAACTGGACGATGACAACCAATGTTTACTGCGTAGAACACTGACTGCTGAAGGGCGTTCTAAGGCTTATATCAACAGTTCACCTGTTTCAGTAGCACAGTTAAAAAGTTTGAGTAGTTTGTTAATTAACATTCACGGACAGCATGAACATCAAACCCTGCTCAATAGTCAAAAACAACTTGAACTATTAGATGCCTACGCTCAACACCAAGATTTAACCACTCAGGTTAGCGAACAATTTAAGGATTGGCGTACACTAACGCAACAGTTAGAAACACAACTATCACTACAAGAAGACAAGCAGAGTAAACTTGAATTACTAGGTTTTCAACTACAAGAGTTCGACGCAATAAACCCTATTGTTGAAGAGTTTGATGAATTATCGGCTGAGCAAAAGACACTTTCACATGCAAACGAAATCAAACAATCTGCTTACCAAGCCTATCAAGCAATTGAATCAAACCATGCCATTACCGACGGTTTCAATGCCGCTATTAATGCCTTAGAAAAGGTCTGTGAGTATAATCCAAAACTGGCTGAATCTTTAAAGCAACTGCAATCTGCATTGATTGAAACTCAAGAAATTGCCCATGATATTCAAGCGGTAGAAAGAGAAATTGAACTTGACCCAAACAAATTACAACGACTGGACAGTCGACTATCTGAACTATTTAATTTAGCTAAAAAATATCTAGTAGAACCAAATAATCTGATCGAAAAACACCAAATGATACGTGATGAACTTACCGAATTAAATGGCTCAGCTGAATCCTTAGAACAACTTAAAACTGACGTCGAAAATGCTTGGCAAACATATTTACAAACTAGCCAAAACCTCAGCAATTCAAGAAAACAGTCTGCTAACAAATTAGCTCAAGATATTACTGCCACAATTCAATCTCTTGGTATGGCTGAAGGGAAGTTTTCAATTGCGATTGAGCTACAAGAGAAGCCAAGTAAAGATGGCATGGACAGTGTTGCATTCTTAATCTCAGCTAATAAAGGGCAACCTCAGCAAGCCATTAACAAAGTGGCTTCTGGCGGAGAGCTTTCAAGGATTAGCCTCGCTATTCAAGTCGCCTGTGCCGAAGTCACGAGCCTACCCAGTTTAATTTTTGATGAAGTTGATGTCGGAATCGGTGGCGGAATCGCCGAAATAGTCGGGCAAAAAATGCAACGGCTCGGGCAACACTGCCAAGTGCTGTCCATTACCCACTTGGGACAGGTCGCCGCCTACGGAAACCAACAGCTTAACATTAGCAAATCTTCAACCGAAAACTCAACCACCACACAAGTAGTTGAATTAACAGCAGAAGAAAGAGTTGAAGAAATCGCTAGAATGGTCGGTGGTATGACAATAACCGAGCAAACTCGTAAGCATGCATACGAGTTTTTAAAAAATGCCTCAACGATTGAACCTTTGCAACAAATCAGCTAGTAAAAACATTTAAGGAGACACGGGGTAACGTGTATAGCCTGCCATGTTATCAGGCATTTTAAAACGTGCTTTAATTGGCGTTTCTACTGAGTCCATAATGGATATTTCTACCCTTCTGCTTTGTTTGTTTGTTTTTTGTTTTAATTTGTTTTTTAGTTTATCTTTTGTTTTTTGTGTCGTTTTTTGTGTCATGACTTCGCCCATTGCAACGACTAGCACTTTATTTTTATCAACAGCTAGGGTTTTAACTAGATAATTTTTTACCGCTTGCACTCTATTCCAAGATAGCTGAATATTCCGCTGCTGGGCTCCAATGGAATCAGCAAATCCCGTTACTAAAATAATTTGGTCTGAGCTTAGTGTTTTAAGCTTTGACTGGTGCGGTTTAAGTATGCTTATTTGTTGTTTTTTAATACGATAAATACCTGTATTAAAATAAACATTAAATAACCATTGTGAAGATTTAGCAGGGCATCCTTGACTAGTAACTAATGCATTTGCTGGTGATTCACTGCATTTGTCTTGTTCATCATCAATACCATCTTTATCAGTGTCAACTATATTTTTTTTTACTTGTGTTAAGTCGTCAAACTTATAAGCTTGATAACGGTAAGGGCTTGCACCAACTTGTGTCCTTTTATTACGCGGTTCTGATAGGTTATTCTGCTTTGATAAATAGCCTGTTTGAGGGGTTTCAACTATCATTTTAATTGATGGCGAAATATTAATTT
This sequence comes from uncultured Piscirickettsiaceae bacterium, assembly GCA_964597465.1. GTDB lineage: Bacteria > Pseudomonadota > Gammaproteobacteria > Thiomicrospirales > Thiomicrospiraceae > Hydrogenovibrio. Next base: position 6,289 of record CAZQYD010000024.1, read on the forward strand.
TTCCCACCCAGTTTTGCTTATCTGATTCGGCAAAAACAGTCGGGAGATAAAGTATCAATCCTAATATACGCCATACCACAGACACTCAATTCCCTTCTTTAAAATGGCAGTTGCAAGCCCTGTAAATCTTTAGAGTAGTTTCCACCCGTAACGGGATAGCGAGTATAGTTCCGCATATTACTTGGCATGGTTGCTAACGCCTTGACCGGAGTATCATCTCGTTGCATAATTTTAATTTCTACCCGTCGGTTTTGTTGTCTATCATCAGCGGTTATATTTTTATTAAGTGGATATTTCTCACCTTTACCAACGAGTATAATGTTGTTGCTATTATAACCCAGTGTATCAACAAGATAGTCTTTTACAGATTGAGCACGGTTCCAAGAGAGCTGCATGTTTCGAACCATTAAACCTACTGTATCGGTAAACCCTGTCAATAAAATAATTTCATCATCTTTAAGCTCTTTCAACATTTCCGTTTCGTTATTTAGCACAATTTTTTGATCATCACGAATAGAGTAAATCCCCGTATTGAACAGCACATTTGAAATTGTCAAGGCAGTTGGCGCACAGCCAAACTTATTTACAAGCACATTTTCGGCTGTATTTGGACAATCATCATTTGCATTCAGCACGCCATCACCATCTGCATCATGGTTAATCGTACATCCCCACGCATTTACTTTTGCACCAACACTCGTAAATCGACAGCGGTCAACAGAATTTAACACTCCGTCGCCATCACCATCTAATTCGCAACCAAGGAAATTGACCTTCAAACCTTTCGGTGTCTTTGGGCAAAAATCATTTTCATCAAAGATGCCATCTCCATCCGTATCAACTCGACAACCAAGCTTACCTATTTCTTGCCCAACAGCTGAGTTTTGGCAAAAATCATATTTATCATAAACGCCATCTTGGTCAAGATCTTTATAAGCACCCTCCAATTCAGCGGTATTTTTACGCCCTTCTTTTAATAGCGTCCTAATATACAAAGAGTCCTCTTGATCTTCGGTATAACCAGGTCTATACTCAACCGATGAGAATTCAACCGATACTGATGGTAAAGTATCTTTACCCTCTTCTGCTTGAGAAAATGTCGGTAAGATCATAAGAGAGATTAAAATAG
>CAZQYD010000024.1:7427-12992 GCA_964597465.1 uncultured Piscirickettsiaceae bacterium
ATAGCGTCCTAATATACAAAGAGTCCTCTTGATATGCGGTATAACCAGGTCTATACTCAACCGATACTGATGGTAAAGTATCTTTACCCACTTCTGCTTGAGAAAATGTCGGTAAGATCATAAGAGAGATTAAAATAGCTAGCTTGTTCATAAACAATAAGACTCTTCATAAAATTAATTTCACTATATATTATCACGTAAGTTTAATAACAACAATAATAACTACGGGCGAGTGGACGTGTATATAGAGCCAGACTTTGCCCTATATTTTCAATTAGAACGGCGTTTTGGTTGGCTTTTCTTTTTGTTCTTACGTTTTAGAAATGCATTATTTGCTTGCGCTTCTGACTGACCACGACGATGTTTGAAGTTAGATTTTTTATTCTCATATGGATTAGTTGAAGCTTTAAATTCAATAAAAACAGGTGTCCCGACCCATCGAAATGTTTTACGGAAAACATTCTTCAAATAGGTTGTGTAGGCTTTAGGCAATTTATCGACTTGATTGCCGTGAATAATTACACGTGGTGGATTCATTCCACCAAGGTGAGCATATCTTAGCTTAACTCGTCTGCCACTAATCAACGGTGGTTGATGATCCAATAGAGCCTGCTCTAGAACTCGATTAAGATCCGAGGTCGAAACCTTTTTCATAGCCGCTTGGTAAACTTGCTTAACCGTTTTAAACAATTCAGTAACACCTGAACCATGCAGTGCGGATATTAAATGTTTTTTGGCATATTCAACAAATTGCAAACGATTTTCTAGCTGATGTTTGATTTCCTTACGCTTATATTCAGAAATACTATCCCACTTATTCACCGCGATAACCATACCTCGTCCAGATTCTAACGCTAAGCCTAACAAGGTTAAATCTTGATCCGTTACCCCCTCTTGTCCATCAATGACTAGAATTACCACGTTACAAGATGCCATCGCTTCAATCGCTTTGACAATACTGAATTTTTCAATTTTTTCTTTGATGTTTTTACGACGACGAACCCCTGCGGTATCAATTAAGGTATATTCTTGTCCATTTTTTTCAAAGGGCACAAAAATACTGTCACGAGTTGTGCCAGGTAAGTCATAGGCTACCAATCGTTCTTCACCTAACATACGGTTAATCAAGGTGGATTTACCTACGTTTGGGCGTCCGATAATTGCAACTCTAATTCCAGGATGATCATCGAGGTTAAATGTTTCTTCTTCCGATGGTTCTTCATAATCCATTTTATCAATTATAGCATCAAGCGTATTATTAACATTGTCACCGTGGGCAGAAGAGATTACATAGGGTTGACCCAAGCCCATTTGATAGAACTCAGCAGAGATAACTTGTGCATCACGCCCTTCCGATTTATTCACCACCAAATAGGTTGGTTTATCAAACTGGCGAATATAACCCGCAATAATTTCATCAGCAGGAATCAAACCCGCACGACCATCAACCAAAAACAAAACCGCATCGGCTTCTTCAATCGCTAGTTTAACCTGACCCGCCATTAACGGGTCAACCCCTTCCTGCTCGCCACTTAATCCTCCTGTATCAACAACGATATAAGGGTATTTTCCTGTACGACCTGTACCATATTGCCTATCTCTAGTTAAGCCAGGGTAGTCAGCAACAAGTGCATCTCGGCTACGAGTAAGTCGGTTAAAGAGTGTAGATTTTCCTACATTTGGTCTGCCAACAATGGCAATAACTGGTTTTTTCACGGTTTGATTCTTGTATTAGTTGTTTGTTTTAACTTGATAATAAGTTACGTAACCCTGTGCATCTAGGGTAAAAATTTTAGCTCCCGAAACGGCAACTCGGAGAATTTCTTGACCATGCATGTCAATTTCAACATGCTTTGCTCTAGCGACTGCTGTTCCATCAATTTTATCAATCCAATGAAAAAAACCTTGCCCATCCGCCAGCAAAATAAGATTATCGCCATAGGAAACTAAGTCGGTAAGTTTACGATATTTGAAGTTTGACTGTCTCCAAATTCTTGTGCCTGTCGAAAGATCATAAGCATTTAAAATATCGTCTTCATCAACGAGATATAAGCTTTTAGAATCTACAATAAAATCTTGATAACCTGATACTTTTTTCGCCCAATACAGATTACCATTATCTGGATTTAAAGCCACCAATTTACCGTGATAGCCAAATACATAGAGGCGTCCATTTTTAATCACCATTTCAGCCTGTAAATCAATTAGACGTTCCAAATCTGTTCGCCCTTTCGGAACCACCACTTGGCTTTGCCATTTCAACTCACCTGTTGTGGCATCAAGAGCTTCAACTTTACCTGTTTCCCAGCCAACATAAACCACGCCTTCATGATAGGTTACGGGGGCAATGCCACGCAAAGAAAGCTTAGGTAACTTATGGCTTACCGTCCAATTAACCTTGCCAGTATTCAAGTTAACAGAATTCATTTTTCCATCAACGGTTCTAACAAATACCGCACCATTGACATAGTCATCATCCGCAACTACCGCTTTACTTAACACCTCGCTTGAAAGTTCTGTTTGCCACTGAATGCTGCCATTTTTATCGCTAAGCAACATCAACTGTGCTTTTGCAGTACCAATAATCAGCCCTTGCTTAATACGAATAGGCCCCGAGACAATTGGGGCATTAAACTTACGCTGCCATGCAATCTGGTCATCCCAACGGCCATCACCCGCAATGTTTGCAGCGGTTAAAATACCGCTAGTATGAGCATAATAGAGCCGTTTGTCATCACGAGCAAAAAACAAACCTTCACTGTCTGAGTAATCAAGCCTGTCGTTAATTAATTGCCATTGCAATTGAACCTTGTAGGGTGAAACCAGCTCAGTTAAAGGCGTTGGAATTCTAACGATTTTAGCCTGTGTACAGGCCTGCAATCCTGCTATGCTAAGCGTAAGAATGAAAATTGGTTTTAAGATTATTCGCATCAATCTAACTAGCCCAAATCATCTAGTTGTAATTTAGCTAGTCTTTCAAGATTATCCGCTGATTTTTTATTGTCAATAACTTGCTGAAGAAAACCTTTAGCATCTTCAAGCTTATCAGATTTTAGTGCAACCATCGCTTGCGTATAGGAAAAACTTGCCTGTTCTGCTTGAGATAATGAATCCGCATCAATTGATTTCAAGGTGTTTTCAGCTTGCAAGGCATCACCTTTATCAAGGAAAAGCTCAGCTAATCTTAGCTTGGCAATCAAAACCAGAGAACCATCAGTAGAATTATCTACTACCCAATTTAAATTAACAATTGCTTCAGCCATTTTATTATTTTGAACATGGTGCTTCGCTAACAATAAAGATGCTCCAGTAGAATAAGGGCTACTCGGTTGGTCTGATAAAAGTTTCATTCCTTCTCTAGCGATATCACCAAAATTCCCTTGCTCCATGCTAATTTGCATCATTTCAAAAATAGCAGATGCTGAGGCTGACTTTTGAAGTTGGTCATTTTTATAATAGGTCCAGCCAGACCAACTCACCGCAACAATCAACACGCTGCTTAGTATAGAAGTTGAATTTTCTTTCCACCAGCTTTTAATTGCGGCAATTTGCTCTTCATCTGTTTCGTACTTACTCATGTTTTTTCTCTCATTTAAATATGCTGCTTACTTTAGCACTTAATTCTGACCATGCAATAGTTTCTTGTTCTTTTTTCTCTCTTAAATACTTAATCGCAATAGTCTGATTATTCACTTCATCTTCGGCTAGTACCAAAGCGATTTTTGCACCAGATTTATCGGCTTTTTTAAATTGGCTTTTGAAGCTACCGCCACCACAATTCATAATCACCTTTAAATTGGCATTTTCATCACGTATCTGCTCTGCCATTGCCATACCTGGTCTTAATGCAGAATCACCGACCAATACCATAAAGACATCTGAATTTTGATCATGGTTCACTAATTCTTTATCAATTAATAACGACATCAGTCGCTCCAAACCCATCGCAAAACCACTTGCTGGAACTGATTTTCCACCAATTTGTTCAACTAAACCATCGTAACGACCGCCAGCACAAACCGTTCCTTGTGCACCCAGTTCAGTGGTTACCCATTCAAAAACGGTTTTATTATAATAGTCCAACCCTCTAACTAGGTTAGGATTCACCACATAGTCAATACCTGCATCATCTAAATAAGCCTTGACCAATTCAAAATGTTGCTTTGACTCTTCATCAAGATGGTCAATCAGTTTTGGTGCATTCTCGACAATATCTTTTAAATCGGGGTTTTTAGTATCAAGGATTCGTAGCGGATTTGTGTCTAAACGGCGCAAACTATCTTCATCAAGCTGATTTTTATACTCATTCAAATAACGGACTAAAATTTCACGATAGATTTTTCTAGTTTCTTTACTACCCAGTGAGTTAATTTGCAATTCGAGATTATCTAAACCTAATGTTGCCCACAATCTGGCGGTCAATGTAATTAATTCAGCATCAATATCAGCAGAAGCTAAACCAAACACTTCAACACCAAACTGATAAAACTGGCGATAACGCCCTTTTTGCGGACGTTCATGCCTAAACATTGGACCCGTATAATAAAGTTTTTGAATTTGATTATAAGTTAAACCATTTTGAATCACCGCACGAACACAACCTGCGGTTCCTTCTGGACGTAAGGTTAAACTATCTCCATTACGATCCGCAAAGCTGTACATTTCTTTCTCGACAATATCGGTCACAGCACCAATTGAGCGGGCAAATAATTCGGTTTTTTCAACAATAGGTAAACGAATAGATTGGTAACCATATTGATTTAATACATTTTGAGCCGTTGTGACTAGATAATCTAAAGTCGCGGACTCTTCTCCATAGTAATCGTTCATTCCCCTAATGGCAGAAATTTTTTTTGACATGTGTTTGTAATACTCGTTTAAAGGCTAAATAAAATAATCGTGATTAATACCACGATTAATAAAATTATATTGATTTTGGTTCGATTAATAATCGGTTGTTTAGAAACATTTTCATCAAGAGAGTATATTTCTGAACGCACTTTTCTCACCCCCTTAAAGGCATCTGAAAACAACTTCTCTGGCAAGCCTAATAGTGCTAAGTAGTTCCGAAAATAGCCTCGTTGAAACGGCGTAAACGATGAAAAGTCTGTTTGCTCATTTTCAAAACTTTCAACATTCTCTACTGAAATTTTTAGTTTGTCAGACACGTCAGAAATGGAAAGTTTTAAAGACTCTCTTTTAGATTTAATCAACAAAAATAAATTTTTACTTACTTCATCATCGTCCATATCTATACCCACTCTAAGCCTGCTTAATTTGAATACTTTGTAGCGCCGCTACCTGTAACGTTCTTTTGGTTTTATCTTTTACCTTGCCAGCTAATTGTCCACAAGCCGCATCAATATCCTCACCGCGTGTTCGACGAGTAGTGCATTTTAACCCCGATTGAATCAAAATATCTTGAAAACGCCTAATTGCATTATTAGAAGAACGTCGATAGTCGGTTCCTTCAAAAGTGTTAAATGGAATTAAATTTATTTTACAAGGTAAATCACCTAATAGTTTGACCAACTGCGTCGCATGTTCTAGATGGTCATTAACCTT
>CAZQYD010000025.1:0-12897 GCA_964597465.1 uncultured Piscirickettsiaceae bacterium
TATCGGCACTTTTTACCAGTATAAAATAATCTTAGTTGTTAAGCGTTTCCTTAAATAATTATCAAATCCCTATATAAGAAGCACTCTATATCCAATTTAGATACAGAGATTAGGGTAGTTTTAAACCGTCTTTTTAGATGTTTTAAGAAACGATTTCTAATAACTCAACTTCAAAAATAAGTGCTGCATAAGGGGCAATTTTTCCGCCTGAACCTTGTTCTCCGTAGGCTAGGTTATAAGGCACAAATAAACGCCACTTAGAACCAACAGGCATGAGTTGCAGGGCTTCTGTCCAACCTGAAATGACACGGTTTACAGGGAATTCTGCTGGCTGGTCACGTTCGACGGAACTGTCAAACACTGTACCGTCGATTAATGTGCCGTGGTAATGCGTTGAAACGGTTGATTCCGCAGTTGGTAAATCACCTTTACCTTCGGTAATGATTTGGTACTGTAAACCAGAGTCGGTAATTTGAATACCATCTTTTTTAGCATTTTCAGCAAGGAATTTTTCACCTTCTTTCGCTGCAACTTTTGCTTTTTCAGCTTGTTTTTCAGCCATTTTTGCTTGAATTTCTTGAAATGCCTCACCAATTTTTTCATGGCTTATCGGGCTTTCAATCGCATTTAATGAATCCATTACTCCATTAGCAACGGCTTGTGCGTCAATACCGTCAAAAGGGTCTGATAAAAGTTGATCACCAAGTTGGCGACCAATTCCGTAGCTTACAATTTGAGGGGTAGTAGTATAGTTAGACATCTAAATTTATTCCGTAGTTAAAAAAATAAGAATTCTATCATAACTTCCTATTTTTCTAAGCAGGGATTTGGGGACTAATCTTCTTTTGATTTATTGAGAAGTTTTTTGGTAAAGTGGTACGAGAGCCATAGTGCAGGCGTAACAAAAATAAAGGTGTACAGCATTGTCAGCAGGCTGGTGATTAAATCCTCGCCTTGAAAAGTAACCACAATACCCACAACGACCGCAATGATGCTGCTATTTCTTATTGCTCTTTTTAGTTCAGAATTCATTCTATTATGTGTCCTTAAGGATTTTTACCGATTTTTAACGGGTTGTCTTTTGATAATGTCCACTCTTGCATTGAGGCATCGTACAGTTTGACGTTTTCAAAACCGCGACTTTTTAGTAGGGTGAAAACTCTTGCCGCACGATGTCCAGAATTACAGTAGGCGATAATAGGGTTTGTTTTTTCGGTTATTTTTAAAAAGTCTAAAAACTCATCAACCGCCTGGTTACTTCTTTGCTGGTAACCATTTTCACCATCAACGGAAACTTCCCAAGGAAAAAATAGGGCGGTTGGAATGTGCCCCGTGCGTTGTTTTTTGTTTTTGTGGTCACCAAAATATTCTGCTTTTGTTCTTGTGTCTAATAATAGTGTATTTTTATTTTTGATTGCCGCTAAAACTTCGTTTTTATCCGCGGTATATTTGTTCTCAAAGTTTGTTTTGCTAGCAATATAGTTTGTTGACTTTTTAGGGGTTGATTTTTGTGTCACGGGGTAGTTAGCTAGCACCCATGCAATTGAACCACCATCTAGCATGGAAACCTTTTGATGGTTTAGCTTGATCAACTCCCAGTACAGGCGACTAGCATCTAAGTTTCCCATGTTATCATAAATAACCACGTGATCATCTTGGCTAATGCCGAGTTGAGAAAGCAGCTTAACCATATGGTTTTTCCCGCCACTTAATGCCAAACCATCTTGCGGTTTAATTAGCCAGTCGTACTTAACGTAAATGGCATTCGGTAGATGAAATTTTTGGTATTGTGACCGATCACTTAAATCCACTAGCACAACTTTATTTAGGTTGTTTTTTAGCCATTCTGCTGACACTAAAATGGGTGAACTTGCGTGAGCAAGGTTAAATGTTAGCAGGCACAATAGGCTGACTACAAGTAATTTCATATTATTTCCTTAGTTATTAAGTGTCTCCTTATGCAAAGGTCTCTATTAACTTATTTAAGCATGTTAAGTATTTTTGTTCGTCTGGTATGGTTTGATATTTTTGTGATAACCACAAAGATTCTGCCAAACAATCCATCATCGCGTGTTCGGTTTTTTCAACACTGCCAGTTTGTTCGCCGAGTTGCTGGTAAATAGCTTGAATGCCTGTAGGGCGGTCAAGTGAAACCTGCTCTTGTAACCCTAAGTGCATGCCCATGTGTAAGAAAGGGTTCGTTTCACCCATTTCTGGTAGGTATTCATTACCAATATGTTTTTCATTATTCAGCATAGCATGGTACTCCGGGTGCATCTCAATCACGCCAGCAATCATTTTTTCCAAGGCATCCATCGGCTTGTTTAATTTTACTTTTTGCCAAACGTCAGTATAGACTTGGCGTAATTTATCTCGTTCGGAAGTGTAGAACATATCTTAATAATCGGCTTTTGATGGTAAACTAGGGCTATTATATTTTAAGAGCTGCTAATTAAAAATGAAATTGTACAAATATCTGCTAATCTTACTCGCGACATCTCCTTTTACCCATGCCAACTCCGTGCTAACAGAACAAATGGAAAGTAATTTATATAATGAAGGATTGCACTCAGGGTTAATCCAGACAGCAATTCAATTTGACGTATTTAACCAACGATGTCGTGGTGTAAGCATGGCAAAAAAACTTTCAAAGGTTAACCGACTGTTTTTAAGTAAATATGACATTACCGTTAACAACTACATCAAAGTTTACCTAAGTCAAGACCCAAGAGTTGCGAAAAAACGATTAAAACAAGAAATGGTAACCCATATCTTAAAACAGGGTGGCTGTCGCGCTTTAAAAAAACAAGGTACGCGAAAACTGTTCAAAAAACATTATCGTGAACTATTTCAACAAACAGAATTATCCGCTTGGATACCTCAAAAAACACGCAAGAGGTAAGGTTTGAAAATACTGCTGGCACCCGATTCATTTAAAGGAAGTTTATCTTCAGAAGACTTCTGTAAAATTGCCGAAAAAGCAATAAAGTCGGTTTCAAGTAAAATTCAAGTGATCAAAATGCCGATGTCTGACGGAGGTGAAGGCATGGTTGATTCATTAATGAAATTACCCAATGCCAAAAAAGTCAAAATGGTATCTACCAACCCAATCGGCAAGCAAATCAACTGCTACTACAATTATATTGAAGCCACACAAACTGCAATTATTGAAATGGCATCCGCCTCTGGTTTACCGTTGTTAAATGACTTTGAACGTAATCCAATGCAAGCCAGTACCATTGGCACAGGAAAAATGATACAACACGCCATAAAAAAAGGTGCAAAAAATATCATTTTAGGATTAGGAGGAAGTGCCACAACTGATGCAGGAATAGGCTGTTTAGCAAAGTTGGGTTTTAAGTTTTTAAATGCCAAAGGAAAGTCCATCTCTCTTGACGGAGTAGGGTTAAGCAATCTAAAATCAATCATTAAACCCGAAAAAGACTACTCAGAAATCAATATTAAAATTGCCAGTGATGTCACCAATTTACTCTACGGAAAAAATGGTTCTGCCTACGTTTTCGCACCGCAAAAAGGGGCAACGCTAGCAGAAGTTAAAAAATTAGATGAAGGTTTACGAAATTTTGCAAAAATCGTAAAAAAAGACTTAGGGATTGATTTATCCGACATAAAAGGAGCTGGAGCTGGCGGCGGAATGGGCGGTGGAATGTTACTTCTCGGAGCGAAACCAAAATCAGGCTTTAAAATAATTAGCGATTTAATGGGCTTTGAAACAACATTTAAAGAGCAAGAAGTTGACCTAGTTATTACCGGAGAAGGAAAGCTAGACACCCAAAGCCTACAAGGAAAAGTACCAATTGAAGTCGCAAAGACCGCAAAAAAATATCAAGTTCCAACATTAGGCATATTTGGAGCAATCGAAATGGAAAACGAACAAGCCTATCAGCACGGATTACAAGCTATTTTCTGTTTAGCGAACCAACCGATGAGCCTCAAAAATAGCCAACAACAGGTAGAAGAGCTACTTTTTAAACAGGTGCAAAACCTAGTAAAACTTCTTTAAATCAAAGAACTCTATAAAATAACTCTGTTCTCTTTAAACCGTATTGTAATGGTCAAGTAAAAGTAAAAAGTGCCCCCTGCTCACATGATCAATGCCAGGGGATATCCCCAGGGGGTATAAAAAACAGCGTTAAAACTACCCCCCTGGGCACTTTTTAGCTGGAAACAGTAGGTATATGGCTACTTAACCCTCATACCTACTGTTGCACCCTCATCGGGGTTTAGTAGGAATAAATCTTCACCACCTGGTCCAGCGGCGAGTACCATGCCTTCTGACATGCCGAAGCTCATTTTTCTGGGTGCTAGGTTGGCGACCATGACGGTTAGTTTGCCGATTAGCTCTTCTGGTTGGTAGGCAGATTTAATTCCTGCAAAAACTTGCTTTTCTGCTACGCCAATATCTAGAGTTAGCTTTAATAGCTTATTGGCTTTTGGTATATGTTCTGCGTTGATTATTTTGGCGATTCTAAAATCTATTTTGGCAAAATCTTCAAAGCTTATTTCGTTGGCAATCGGTTCAATCTTGGTTTTCTTGATTTCTTTTTGTACTGGCATGGCTGATTTTGCGTCTGCTTTGGAAGCTTCAACCATTTTTTCAACGTCAGCCATTTCAACACGGGTCATCAGTGGTTTGAATTTGGTTATTTCGTGTCCCATTAATGGGGTTTGAATGGCGTCCCAAGTGTAATCATCTAGTTGCAAAAACGCACGGGCTTTTTCTGCGGTAACAGGTAGCACGGGTGAGAGTAGTGAGATTAATACTCTAAATAGGTTGATGCCTAAACTGACTGATTCATGTAGCTCTTTTTCTTTGCCTGCTTCTTTGGCAAGTACCCAAGGAGCTGTTTCGTCGATGTATTCGTTTGCTCGGTCGGCAATTGCCATGGTTTCACGCATGGCGTGGGCAAATTCTCTTTTTTCATAAAGTGCGGCGATTTTATCGGTATCTTTTACGATAGACTGATAAAGTTCGGTTGCTTCTGTTGACCAAGTTTCGGCTAGTTTGCCGTCAAATTTCTTTTTAACAAAGCCAGCACAACGGCTGGCAATATTGACAACCTTACCAACTAAATCAGAGTTTACGCGTTGTACGAAGTCTTCTAGGTTTAAATCTAGGTCGTCAATTTTGCTGTTTAGTTTGGTCGCAAAATAGTAACGTAAATATTCTGGATTTAGGTGTTCAAGATAGCTTTTTGCCATGATAAATGTGCCACGCGATTTAGACATTTTTTGTCCGTCAACGGTTAAAAATCCGTGGGCAAAAATGGCACTAGGTTTTCTAAATCCAGCACCGTCTAGCATTGCAGGCCAGAAGAGTGAGTGGAAGTAAATAATATCTTTGCCGATAAAATGGTAAAGTTCGGTAGTTGAATCTTTTGACCAAAATTCTTCAAAATCAAGGTCTGACTTTGCACAATAGGCTTTAAAACTTGCCATATAGCCAACGGGGGCATCTAACCAAACATAGAAAAACTTGTTGGTTTCACCGGGTATTTCAAAACCGAAGTAGGGGGCATCACGGGAAATATCCCACCCTCGTAATCCTGTTTCAAACCACTCTTGCAGTTTGTTTGAAACTTGACTTTGTAAATGTCCGTCGGTTGTCCATTTTTTTAGCATACCTTCAAAATTAGCTAGTTCAAAAAATAGGTGCTCGGAATCTTTTTCGACTGGCGTTGTTCCCGAAACGGCTGATTTAGGGTCAATTAAATCCGTTGGGGCATAAGTTGCACCACAGGCTTCACAGTTGTCGCCGTATTGGTCGTCAACTTTACATTTTGGGCAGGTGCCTTTGACGAATCGGTCTGATAAAAACATTTCTTTTTCGGTGTCGTAAAATTGGCTAATCGTTTTGCGTGAGATATGCCCTTTTTCTTTTAACTGGTTATAAATATAAGCAGAAAGTTCTTTGTTTTCATCTGAATGGGTAGAGTGATAATGGTCAAACTTGATGTTAAATCCAGCAAAATCGGTTTGATGTTCTGCTGATACACGGGCAATCAGTTCTTCTGGTTTGATGCCTTCTGCTTCGGCACGCAGCATAATTGGCGTGCCGTGTGCATCGTCAGCACAAATATAATGGCATTCGTTACCACGAAGACGCTGAAATCTTGCCCAAATGTCGGTCTGAATATATTCGACTAGATGCCCTAAATGAATTGGGCCATTGGCATAGGGTAAGGCACTTGTAATCAGTATTTTTCTTGTGGTCATTTTTCTCTCGGTGCAGGAACTTAATAATGCGTGTCATTATAAATGAGTTGGAATGGATTAGGTGTTAAACGATAAATAAATCTTACTAGTCGCTTTGATTATATTTAATAATGTTTTAAGGATTTTACTATAAAATAGCCATTCCAATCTGGTCTAAAGTTGACCTTTTAAAGATGGTTTAAAAATAAATAGGAATTAATAGTATGAACGTTTTGAAAATTAGAGCTTTTTGTAGACCTTTTAGAATTGTAATGGGGTCAGCGTTGATTGCTTATGGTGTGTATTCTGGTAATGCGTGGTTTTATTTAGGAGCGATTCCTTTAATCGCTGGTTTAACCAATTTTTGCCCTCTTTGCATGATTACAAAGCAGTGTGATATTCCAGAAGTGAAAGAAGAAAATAAAGACTAGCTTTATTAGCCTAGTTCCTATCTGAGAATTAGGCTAATTTATGAAAATTAGAAGTAAGAACGCTTTGTTTTTCTTCAAATACCTACCCCCCCTGGGCACTTTTTAATCTAAAAATAGCCTTTTTTGTGTTTTAGTTATTCTGCTTATCGATTCTAGGTGTTTTCAATTGAAATCTTTGGAAAACTGCTTGAGTAGTTCTTACGCTGGGTTGCCATCTCGCTAGAAATTTTGTGGGCTATTTTTCTATATTTACTACTTAGTTCATGAGTTGGGTCGGCGGCAACGATTGGTTTTCCTGTATCCATGCTGATTCGGATTTGTTGATGGAGTGGCATTTGTTCCAGTAACATGGTTTTTGATTCTTTCGCCAGTAATGCACCGCCGTTTTCACCAAAAATTGCTTCTTCTTGTCCGCAGTTACTGCAAATATGTGTACTCATGTTTTCAACAATTCCTAAGATAGGAATGTTGACTTTCTCAAACATTTTTAAACCTTTACGGGCATCAATTAAGGCGACTTCCTGTGGGGTGGTGACAATCAATGCACCTGTTACAGGGATTTGCTGTGATAGCGTTAGTTGCACGTCACCTGTTCCAGGCGGCAGGTCGATTAGCAGGTAATCTAGGTCATGCCAGTTAGTTTCTCTGAGCAGTTGTGTGAGTGTTTGTGTGACCATTGGCCCACGCCAAACCATTGGTTCAGCAGGGTTAATAAGGAAACCAATTGACATTAGTTGTAAACCAAGTGCTTCAATTGGCTCCATGCTTTTACCATTTAACGTGTCGGGTTTTTTGAGCGTGCCGAGCATGGTAGGAATACTAGGACCGTAAATATCGGCATCTAAAATGCCAACGTTGGCACCTTCTTGCAATAGGGCAAGTGCAATATTCACACAGCTAGTAGATTTTCCAACGCCACCTTTTCCTGAAGCAATCGCAATAATATTTTTAACGCCCAAGATGCCGTCGGTATTGTTTTGTGTCATGCGAGCATCAATTTTGGTTTGACAGGTGATGGTTACGGTTTTAATTTCTGGGTGTTCGAGCAACGTTTCGCTAAGCTGTTGTTCAATGGTTTGCCATAGCGATTTAGCAGGAAAGGGCAGGTGTAATTCAAAAGCAAGGAGGCCTTTTTTAAAACTTATCTCTTTGGCATGCTTGGTTGTAATGACTTCTGAAGAAATGTTTTTTAGTGCTAACTTTGCGAAAGCTGAAGATAATTGTGCTTCAATTTGTTCAGGAAGCTTGGTTTTAAATAGTTTTTTTAGAAAGCTCATAGTGGTTTATTTAGGTGTATTAATTCGGCTTGCGGTCGGACCTTTTTGATCTTTATATTTGGCATCGATACGTTTATTATAAGGTTTTTGTGCGGGGCTTGAGAGGGTTTCAAAATTGATTGCACAAATGTCCATGCCTGGTTTTAAGGCAAGTGGCAGTTTGCCACTGTTAAAAATTTCTAGTACAATTTGTCCGTTCCAACCTGGATCAATTCGGTGGGCGGTAACGTGCACCATTAAGCCTAAGCGTGCAAGGCTTGAACGTCCGTCTAGCCATGCCACTAGATTGTCGGGTACGGTGACTGACTCGTAGGTTGATGCAAGAGCAAGTTCACCAGGATGAAGAAAAAAAGACTGATCATTTTGAATTAAAATTTCTTCGCCCATCACGGTGTCCATAATGCTTTGCATTTCTGAACTAGGACCACTTAAATCAATAAAAGGTGCGGTATGATCGTTAAATACTCGAAACTTATTATCTAAACGCAGGTCAACACTAATGCCTTTAATTTTGTCTTCAGTTGGCTGTGGATTAATGATGATTTTGCTATCTTTTAGATGTTGAATAATATCTCTATCGCTTAGCTTCATTGTCTTATCTTTTAAGTTTGAGTAGTTCTAATGTGATGGTTTTATCGTTTTCTTTGTTGGTTATTTCAATGCGACCAGGAAAATACTGGTAATCATTTAGTAGCCAAACTCGTGCATCTATATTAGCACTTTTGAATACGATTAACGTAGTGTTTAGGTATTCTTCAAAAGGGAGATCGATAATTTCGTCCGTTTCATCAATGTAAATATTAAGTTTTTGTTGTTGCTTATCACCTTGTAAATAAAAATCTTTTAGTGGTTGTTTGTTTAACATTGCGTGCTGTATTGCATAAGAAATAGAAATTTCATCAAATACTTTATCTTGTATTGGCCAGTGCTTTTGTTGTTCAATAAACGTGATTTGTTTTATTTTAGGTTGTTTTTTAAGGGTAATGGTTTTGTGTTCAGTTCTATCATCATAGCGGCGGGTTAATGATTTATGGTATTGAATCCATTGCAGCTGGTTATCGGTTTGGTGCAGGGTTATTTTTTCAACCGCGGATTCATTAATAAAGCGTTGCACCCAACCAGATGGTTTTGCACGACTGGTTAGTAGGCATGATTTTGATTCAGTGTCGCAATGAAACGTTTGTGTCGCTTTACCAACGGTAAAACCATAAACATCGACATCAAATACCGCTTTAAAGTTTTCGAGAGGTTTGGCAAAAGCATAGAGTGGAAAAGTTAGGAGAATTAGAGTGGTTAATAATTTCATGCCGTCTTGTTTTCCTTTTTAACAAAATTGTAAAGGTTTGAGTAGGGGTTGTTGGTTGAAAAAAGCTTGATTGTTTTTTAATTTTAACTTACCTGTCACAAGCCAGTCAACAACATCAGGGTAACATTGGTGCTCTAATTTTTGTACCGTTTTCTTTAAACTATCAACCGAGTCACTGGCTTGAATTGGAAAACTGGCCTGTTGAATGACAGGACCGCCGTCTAATTCAGCGGTTACAAAATGAATACTTAAACCATGTTCGGAATCTTGATTTTCTAATGCTTTTTGATGGGTATTTAGCCCAGGGTATTTAGGCAGAAGGGAAGGGTGGATGTTGAGCATTCTTCCTAAAAAATGACGGGTGAACTCCATCGTAAGGATTCGCATAAAACCAGCAAGAATAACCGTTGTAATGTTTGCAGCTTCAATGGCTTTTATTACTTCGCTATCAAATTCTTCTCTAGTTTTGTACAAAGAGTGGTCAATGACCAGCGTTGGAATGTTTTGTTGGCTAGCCTTAGCAATGCCAATAGTATTTGGTCTATTCGAAATTACCAACGTAACTTGGTAGCTCCTTCCCGCCTCGGCATCAATGAGTGCTTGTAGATTAGAGCCTGTTCCAGAAATCAGTACTGCAACAGGAGTTTTTTTTTCAACTGACATTTAAGTTAGGTTAGTTCAACCGTTGGTTCAGATTGGTCACTGGCTTCAATTTCACCGATTGCGAAAACTTGTTCACCGAGTGCTTCAAGTTCTTTGATTGTTGTTGCTTTGTTTTTTTCTGAAACCACGATAACCAGCCCAATACCACAGTTTAATGTACGATGCATTTCGTGGAAATCAACGTTACCATTTTCTTGAATCCAGTCAAAAACAACGGGTCTGTTCCAATTTTTGGTATCTACTTTTGCCAAGGTGTTTTTAGGCATGACACGTGGAATGTTTTCCAGTAAGCCACCACCTGTAATGTGTGAAATAGCATGTATTTCAACTTTTTTCATTAAGGATAAAACTGATTTAACATAGATTTTAGTCGGCTCCATTAACGCATCAATTAATGGTCTACCACCGCAGTCTGCTTGTAGGTCGGCATTTGAAACTTCAATAATTTTGCGGATTAGTGAATAACCATTTGAATGAGGACCAGAAGAAGCCAAGCCAAGCAATACATCGCCAGCTTTTACTTTAGTGCCGTCAATTAAATCTTCTTTTTCGACAATGCCGACACAAAAACCAGCAAGGTCATAATCTCCGTCGGGATACATGCCTGGCATTTCAGCGGTTTCACCACCTATTAACGAGCAACCAGATTGTAAACAACCTTCGCCGATTCCTTTAATAACATCCGTAGCAACATCAATTTCTAGCTTTCCTGTTGCGTAGTAATCAAGAAAAAACAAAGGTTCAGCACCCTGTACAATTAAGTCATTAACACACATTGCAACAAGGTCAATACCAACTTGATCATGTTTTTTACTTTCAATCGCTAACCTAAGTTTGGTACCCACACCGTCCGTACCAGAAACAAGTAGTGGTTTTTTATATTTATCTATTGGCAACTCAAATAATGCACCGAAACCACCTAATGAAGCTGATACTTCTGGTCGTCTGGTTGCTTTTGCGATAGGTTTAATTGCTTCTACTAATGCATTCCCTGCGTCGATATCGACACCCGAATCTTTATAGCTGATGGACTGTTTTTCATTGCTCATGATTTTAAATTCTACAGTTAGTTTTCAATGCACGTATTGTAACGAATATTGGTGGTTAAAACGACCAATTTATGCTATGGTTGCCGATTGATTCATTTTGAAGATGGAACGATAGGAGAAAGGTTTGCAGAATGGTTTTTTAAATAGCGGCTTGCAACGATTAAAATGGTTGTTGGTTTTGGCTGTCTTAATGAGTGTGAACGGCGTTTATGCAGGTAATATTTTTCAAGTTGATGTGCATATTTCAACGAAAGATTCAAAATTAACGCAGTCGCAAATTTTTAAAAAATCACTTAAAAAAGCCGCACGTGTGGTGATGGTTCGTTTGACTGCAGATTTAGACATTAATAATCAAGATGAATCTGCAACGTTTTTAAAAAAACCACGTGGTTGGCTGAAAAGCTTTAACTATCGAGCTGTAAAAAGTGAAGGCGTGACGATTGGGAAAAAAATAGTATTTGTTTTTGATAAAAAACTACTTTATCGTTATTTTGAAAATAATAATTTATTGGTTTGGCCTGCTAGTAAACGACCTGTTACCTTGGTTTATGGCGGGCAAAAAGTTGATGGTTTAGTGATGGGGATTAATCGAGAAACGATTCGAAATAACCCAAAATTAGATTATCGAGGAAGTGCAGCTAGGTTAGCTTTACCTATTGTTGTCCCTGCTTCTAAATCAATTGCTTTATCGCCATCAAAAACGATTTCAAAACAAAAAATATCAAACTTAATTAGAGCGGCAAGTGCAAATTATTTGCTGAATTTTGAAGAAACTATTTCTAGTTTAGGAGGACGTTCTTTTTCTTGGAAGTTGTACCATAAAAATGGCGACGAAATTCTTATAATGAGTACAGAAAAAGGCTCAGGAAGTCGTCATTTAACACGTATGTTTGAGACTTTATTAGACGTTTATTCCCGTAGCTATCGGGAACAATCTTCTTTTTTGAACGCGATAAATCTTGATTTTATCGATGTTGAAAACTTTGAAGAAATTAATAAAATTGAACGTAATTTACAAGGTTTAAAGCCAACGGTGCATAAGGTAAAATTAATTCAAACAAAGGGTAAAACGGTACAATTTGAGCTGGTGTATCAAGGAACTTATCAAAACTTTAGAAAAAAACTTCAAAGTATTAGTGCGATTGAACTTATTTCCGATTCTGCCCTAACAGGGCAGATGGAAGTTGTTTGGCATAACTAAAGACTATGTTTGTACAACTACCCTTAAAAATCGGTTTAAAAGAAGAGGCAACATTTAATACTTTTGTAGCAGAAAAAGAATCCATCGCCATTTCAGTAGCCGTTTTTCAGCAAAGTTTAATGAATGGTCAAGGCGACTTTATTTTATTAAATGGTGAAGGAAAATCTGGCAAAACGCATTTACTACAATCTGCTTGCCGCTATTTTGCTGAAAATAGTTTAGCGTCAGAATCATCAACCGTCTACCTTCCCTTAGCGGACAAGAGCTTGCCGCTAGTACCGCTTATCTTGAGCGGTTTGGAAGTGGTAAAGTTGATTTGTATCGATGATGTTGAGGAAATAATAGGCAAGAAGGAGTGGGAGTTGGCGCTCGCTAATCTAATTAGCAAGTCACAATCCCAAGGACAAAAACTTGTTATAACTAGTGAAAATAGCATTAATGATTGGAATATCGTTACAAAAGAGCTGTCGAACGCCATGATGGTTGCTTCAACACTTACTTTGAGCCCATTAACAGAACAAGAAGAATTAATTGATGCGTTAAAAAAACGTGCCGAGCATACAGGTTTTGATTTTCGTTTGGAAGTAGGGAACTACTTAGTAAAACAGTTTTCTAACGACTTATCGGAATTGATTGCAGTGTTGCAAATTATTGAAAATGCATCACTGATACAGAAAAGGAAGATAACATTGCCTTTTGTTAA
Source organism: uncultured Piscirickettsiaceae bacterium (assembly GCA_964597465.1). GTDB lineage: Bacteria > Pseudomonadota > Gammaproteobacteria > Thiomicrospirales > Thiomicrospiraceae > Hydrogenovibrio. The sequence goes on from CAZQYD010000025.1 coordinate 12,847, forward strand.
GGAAACACTTAATAACCGCGATTAGAATTTTACTGAGAAAAAATGTGCGTC
>CAZQYD010000026.1:0-12889 GCA_964597465.1 uncultured Piscirickettsiaceae bacterium
ATCATGATTTTTCACTCAACAAAGCGGAGAAGAGCCAAATTAAATTTATGCCAGCATTTAATTTTTACGAACTAATGTAACAAACTTAAAAGCAAAAGCATGCTTATCATCCAACTCATGCTCCAAAGTTTCAATGACTTTCCACTCTTCTTTTTGCCACTGAGGAAACTCTGTATCTCCTGCTATTTCAGTATCAATTAAAGTAACATACAGTTTATTTGCTTGAGAAAGAGCTTGCTTATAAAGCTGTCCTCCACCAATAATAACGACCTCTTCTTCTGCTTGACATGCTTTAAGAGCTGCTTCAACAGAAGAAAAAACTTCTGCATCTTTCGCAATAAAATCTCGATTACGGCTTATCACTAAATTTCGTCGTTTAGGTAAAGTTTTTGAACCAATAGATTCAAATGTTTTTCGCCCCATAATTATGGTTTTACCGAGTGTTTTAGCTTTAAAAAACCGCAAATCATCTGGTAGATGCCATGGCATTTCATTTCCCAATCCAATGACACGATTTTTGTCCATCGCCGCAATCATAGATAAAATCATACTGAAACCTCTGCCTTAATATGAGGATGAGATTCGTAGCCAACAATCTCAAAATCTTCAAACTCATAATCAAAAATAGAATTTGGCTTGCGTTTAATCACTAATTTTGGCAAAGGTTTTGGCTCACGAGTAACTTGCAACTTTGCTTGCTCTAAAGTGTTGTTATACAGGTGAACATCGCCACCTGTCCAAATAAACTCTCCCACCTCTAAATTTGCTTGTTGGGCAATCATATGGGTAAGCAAGGCATAACTGGCTATATTAAAAGGCACTCCTAAAAATGTGTCTGCGGAACGCTGATAAAGCTGACAAGAAAGTTTACCATTTACGACATAAAATTGAAAAAAAGCATGACAAGTTGCCAAAGCCATTTTGCCTTGCTCTACATTTTCTTGAGGGGAAATATATTCATCAGGTAAATCTGCTGGATTCCATGCCGACACTAACATTCGACGACTATCTGGATTATTTTTAATGGTTGCAATCACCTCTGAAATTTGATTAATAGTTTCACCATTAGGCTTTTCCCAAGCAACCCATTGCTTACCATAAATAGGCCCTAACTCTCCCTGATCATTAGCCCATGAATCCCAAATCTTCACCCCTTTTTCTTTTAAAAAAGTATTGTTAGTATCTCCTTTTAAAAACCATAACAATTCATGCACAATTGATTTAATATGTAGTTTTTTAGTGGTAACTAGAGGAAAACCTTCTTGCAAATCAAATCGCATTTGGTATCCAAATACAGACAAAGTCCCTGTACCAGTGCGATCACCTTTTGCATGACCTTTATCCATAATATGATTTAATAAATCTAAATATTCTTGCATTTTTTATTTCTCTTCTAGATTGTTAAATCAAGTGATTAAACTCTGTTTTTAAACCTATCTAAACGCGTATAAAACATTAACCCTAAGCCTATTAATATCATAGGTAGAGATAATAAGTGTCCCATCGTTACCCAGTCAAACAACAAATAGCCTAGCTGAGGATCTGGCTGACGATAAAGCTCTGCAAAAGACCTAAATATGCCGTACAGAACCAAAAACAATCCTGCAACAGAACCCAAAGCTCTTGGTTTTCGACTGTAAATAGCCAAAACAATAAACAGAACTATTCCCTCTAAAAATGCTTGTAAAAGCTGGGTTGGATACTTGGCAACAATTTGTCCTATTTGAGGGTCAAAAACTTTCATTCCCAATGGAGAATCTGTTACTCGCCCCCAAAGTTCGCCATTAATAAAGTTACCAATACGCCCAAAAAACAAGCCTAGCGGCGCTAAAGGAACCACAAAATCAGCTACTTCTAATATCGACATTTGTACTTTTCTAGCGTACAAGAACATGCCAATTGCAACGCCTATCATGCCTCCATGAAAAGACATTCCTCCTTGCCAAATTTTAAGAAAGTCTGCCGGATTTTCAAGATGATGGGACAAGTCATAAAATAAAACATAGCCAATTCTAGCCCCTAAAATAACCCCTAATGCACCATAGAACAAAAAATCTCCAACCATATCACTATTCCAGCGATCGGTTTTTTTTGCTAACCAACTGCCATAAAAATAAAACAGAGTAAAACCAGCGAGGTACATTAAACCGTACCAATGAATGGTTAAAAACCCCAGTGATAAAGCAACAGGGTCAATTTCAGGATAAGTCCACATAGCACACCAAATAAATTAAGAAGTTTTTGACTAAACCCTCATAGAGCCTAAACTTAAGATAAAAACCAAGGATAAATAATACCCTAAATTAAGGAATAGAGCCTAGATTTTAAATTTATGCACCAGATTTTCTAAACTATCAGAAATAGTTTGTAAACGATAACCAGCTTGCTCAGTTTCTTCTACCCCTTTAACAGAACCTTCATAAGCCAGATGAATTTGATTTAAATTATCATGAACTTCTTTTGTTAAAGAGCTTTGTGATTGAGCTGACAGCAACATCTCTTCTGACATTTTATTGACATCATCGATTAAAATCACAACGGGCATTAACATTTTTTGAGCACTCATTACCGAATCATAGCCAGCCTGAGTAATATCCTGACCAGACTCAACCATTTTTACTGCCTCCTGCGTTGCTTTTTGAATATTACTAATCACACTATCAATTTTAACCGTTGACTCTTGTGTTCGCTGTGCCAGCTGCCTTACTTCATCTGCTACCACGGCAAACCCTCTGCCATGCTCTCCTGCTCTAGCGGCTTCAATGGCTGCGTTTAAAGCTAACAAATTAGTTTGATCTGCAATACCATGAATAACATTAATAACACTACTAATGGTTTGGCTGTCTTTACTTAGCACCATGACTGACTTGGTGATTTTACCCATACCATCCGAAACCAGCTGAATATTACAAGCGGCACTTTTAACTATTTCACCACCATCTTTTACCCTATCAGTTGCTTGAACGGTTGCTCCTGTTGTATTATGAGAATGATCTTCTATTTTTTTTGCTTGTTTGGCCATATCAACCATTGAGCCTCTTAACTTATCTGACGCTACAAGCTGTTGCTGAGTCCCTGCCTTAGCTCCACGAGTTATTTTCTGCAAGTCTTTCTGTGCCTCTTCTAACGAATCAACCATGTGAGTTACTTCTATCAAAGTTGTTTGAATTCTTTCAATAAATACATTAAAAGATTGCGATAACTCCGTCAACTCATCCTTTCCTACCAGCTTCAATCGCTTGGTTAAATCGCTATCGCCCTGTGCAATATTTTGCATTGCTTTTGCTAGATTTTGAACTGGTTCAATAACAGAGTTAGTTACTTTTCGCGAAATAATCACACCAACAACCAGACCCATCGCTGACAAGACTAAAAGTAAGATTAAATTATATAAACTGCTATTCGCCACTTTAAGACTGACTGTCTCCATTTCAAAAACTGCATTTTCTGAAATGGCAATAACCTCCCTCTCCATGTCCTGAAATAAAGGGACCATCTTTTCATTCATCAACCAAATATCCATACGCCATTGAGACCCTTCATGAATCCCTCTAAGGGTCATAAAATTCTCTCTATATAACTCGTAAATATTTTTTATCTGGATAATTTCTGCAACACTTTCTTGCGTTAAGTGCCCTTGACCTTTTTGAATTATTTGAGCAATACCATGCTCAAACTCATTCAGGTACTCAGTCATTGTAGTCACTACTGCCTCTGAACGAAAAGCAAGATAAGACCCTAGACTAGAATCTATATTTTGCCAATTTTGTTGTAAAGCAAGCACATCACCAAGAAACCGCTCTCTTTCAGAAGATAAGTTTTCTAACTCTGCACTTAAAACCAAAGATATTTTATTTTGAACATCCTTAGAAAGTGGTTGTATATTATGGGCAACAAAGTCATATACAGGAAATTTTTTAGTCGGATCATTCTGCAAAAAACTTATTTCTTCTTTTAAAGGAAGCAACTGATTAAAAAGCTCGGATATTAAATGCAACCTTTCATTATTAACGCCCTCAACCGAATTGTCTCGCAAAAAAGATAACGCTTCTTTAGTTACTCGAATATGCTCATCATAATCCGATAAAAATTCTTTATTACTCGTTAACAAATAAAGACTTAAAGAGGTCTTGGCATGCTCTAATTCTAAAGCCATTTTGTTAGCTTGAACCGCAACAGGCTGTTTAACCTGAACCACCTCTTGAATATTCATACGAACAAGTGCTAAGTTAATAACTGCTTGAACTGTAATGATTGCCAAAACAGCCAAAATAATGCCAAATCCAAAGCGAATTTTATTTTTTAAGGTTAATCTTTGTAAAAACTTTTTCATAACAACATAACTTCTTATATTAACTTGTAAAGTTCAAAAGCAAATTAAATGCCACAACTCTAAATACCTGCTTAAAAACTAAACATAGGATGCAAGGTGTTTGCAAAAAACCTTAGCTTCACCCATCGGTTAAGTGGGCATTTTTTGTGAATGCCTAGTGGGCTGGGGCTATATGCCAATTTCCTATATAGGGATTTGGGTAGTTATTAAAGAATTACTTAAGCGATGCCTTATGCTAAAATAACCGCTTTTATCAAATGGATACTATAATCATGCCTAATAATCTTACCACAACTCCGCAAATTGTAAGCTACGGAATTGGCCGCCAAATGGGCGACCAACTTTCTGAAAACCCTTTTGAAGGGCTTGATGAAACAGCGGTTGCAGAAGGGGTGATAGATGCTCTAAAAGGCCATAAAAGCCCTGTTAGTGATGAAGAATTCACCAAAGCCTTTAGCGAAATTCAAGAAATAATGAAAATAAAACAAGAAGAACAAGCAAAATCCGCAGGTGCAGAAGGTGATAAATTTTTAGCTGACAATGCAACTCAAGAAAACATAACCGTAACCGAGTCGGGGTTACAATATAAAATATTAAATAAGGGTGATGGCGATAAGCCAACCGCTGAATCAGTGGTATCAACTCACTATCATGGAACGCTAATTGATGGCACTGTATTTGACAGCTCAGTCGAAAGAGGTCAACCCGCAGAGTTCCCAGTGAACCGTGTTATTGCTGGCTGGACAGAAGCCTTGCAAATGATGCCCAAAGGCTCAAAGTGGCGTTTATACATTCCACATGATCTAGCCTATGGAGCAAGCGGTTCTGGAGCAAAAATCGCCCCCTTCTCTGCTCTAATTTTTGAAGTAGAATTGCTAGATATTGTTTCTTAAAACTCATCAAAATAATTAAATTAAAAAGAGCCGATATATACTTTTTCGGCTTTCTTATTTTGGCAAAAAAGCTTGTAGTTGATTAAATAGTTCAAACAGCTCTTCTTCTGAATCTGCCACTAAATTTATATGACCAAGCTTTCTTCCTGATCTTGCTGTTTTATCATATAGATGCAGAAAAGTTTTGGGAATCTTTAACACTTCTTCTATAGGGCCTATTTCACCAACAATATTAATCATCGCCGCCAAAGCTTGTCGTGGTGAGGTATCTCCCAGTGGCATACCTGTAATGGCACGAACATGGTTTTCAAACTGATCTGTTACTGCTCCTTCAATCGTCCAATGCCCTGAATTATGCACTCGTGGCGCCATTTCATTTACCACAAGACCCTGTGATGTTTCAAAAAACTCTAAGGTTAAAACACCTACATGATTCAGCTCATCTAATAAATTTTTCATATAAGACTTTGCTTGAAGATGAACTTTATCATCTATTCCTCTTGCTGGAGCAATGGTATAGCGTAAAATACCGTCATGATGTACATTGTGAACCAAAGGATAATATACATGCTCATTTTTTTCATTACGCACTGCAATAAGAGAAAGTTCGCGTTTAAAGTTAATAAAACCCTCTAAAATAAGCTCTCCACCACCAATTTCTGACCAGGCCTGGTAAATTTGTTGCTTGTCTTTTAATACAAACTGTCCTTTACCGTCATAGCCATCTGTGGTGGTTTTTAATATCGCAGGTAAACCTATTTTATTAACAGCTTTCTCTAAATCTTCAACAGATGCAACAAGCTCATATGGTGCACAAGGAATATTCAACCTATCAAACATTGCTTTTTCTCTACCACGGTGCTGTGCTGTGTATAAAGACTTTATTCCAGGTAAAACAGAAACGGTTTTAGATATTTCTTTTACTATTTCAATATCAGTATTTTCACTTTCATAAGTAATAACATTAGAAAAACTTAATAATTTCTCTAATGACTCCGAATCATCCGGCCCAGAACAATGCTTAAACATATGCCCTAGTAAAGCTGAAGGATCTTCATCATTTACTCCATAAAAGCCAAATTTTTGACCCAAAGGATAGCCAGCAATTGCCATCATTCTTCCTAGCTGACCAGAACCGAGTACACCAATATTTTTTGAAATAGGAGTCATATTTTTTAAAAACCTTTGATTAAACTCTAGGATCAGAATTTGCTAAAACAGTTTCTGTTTGTTGATTTCTAAAAGCACGAACGGCTTCACGAATATCTGGACGAGTGATGCCCACAATTTGCGAGGCTAAAATGCCCGCATTTTTTGCACCCGCCTCACCTATAGCAAGCGTACCAACTGGAATTCCTCCAGGCATTTGCACTATTGACAACAAAGAGTCTTGCCCTCTTAAAGCCTTAGATTGAACAGGCACTCCAAATACAGGCACTAAAGTTTTAGCTGCTAGCATACCTGGTAAATGTGCCGCGCCACCTGCTCCTGCAATAATCACCTCTAATCCACGCGACTCTGCTGTTTCTGCATACTCAAACATCAAGTCTGGCGTTCTGTGGGCTGAAACAACCCTTACTTCATAAGGAACTTTAAAGTTTTCTAACATTTCAACTGTTTTTTCCATGGTGGGCCAATCAGATTTTGACCCCATCACCACACCAACTATTGGACTTGTTACAATTTTCATTAAATTACCCATTATGTCCACCGATTACACGGCAAACTTATAAAAAAGTCGATTATTATAACATTCTAATCAAAAAATAGAAAATCGGCATCCAACTCCGCATCCCTACCCATTATGCATTTAATACAAAACGCCTAGAAAACCCTTAGATGGCAAGAGCTGGTGCTATATACCAGTTTATAAGTAGGAACTTAAGGAAGAACTTAACAACTAAGATTATTTTATACTGGCTAAACGAGCCGCTATTTTCACTGCAATTCGTTGCAATAGCTAGCTATTACGCCTCATTTCAGCAAAAATAGCGACACTTTTTTCTCAGCCTAATTCTAACCTTAGTTATTAAGCGTTTCCTTAAGGAATCGCTTAACAACTAAGATTATTTTATACTGGTAAAAAGTGCCGATATTTTCACTGCAATTCGTTGCAATAGCTAGCTATTACGCCTCATTTCAGCACAAATAGCGACTCGTTTTTCTCAGCCTAATTCTAGCCTTAGTTATTAAGCTCCTCCTTAAGGAAACAAAATGACTTGAATATATTTTCATTTCATATAAAATAAAAAAATGCGCCGATTTGACATCAGCTTGCGGGCGCTTAAGAAATGATTTAATAACCACTAAAATTATTAAGCATTTCTTTAAAAAAGTACGGCTAAAGCGAGGAATAATCTCACTTCAAAGACAAATCCCGCCTTGATTTCCGTACCTCAACACTTAAACTATTGAGGGCTTTACCAAAATGACTAAAACCACAGTTTTTACTTCAGAATCTGTTTCAGAAGGCCATCCTGATAAAATCGCCGATCAAATCTCTGATGCCATGCTTGATGCCATATTAGAACAAGACCCTAAAGCTAGGGTGGCTTGCGAAACCTTTGTTAAAACAGGCATGGTCTTATTAGGAGGTGAAATATCAACAGAGGCTTGGGTTGACCAAGAAGAACTCGTTCGCAAGGTCGTCAATGACATTGGCTACAACCACGGAGACTTAGGCTTTGATGGCTCAACCTGTGCGGTACTTAGCTCTATTGGCAAACAGTCCCCCGAAATTGCACAGGGCGTAGATGATAGTGAGCAACACGAGCAAGGAGCAGGAGATCAAGGCTTAATGTTTGGTTATGCCTCCAATGAAACCGAAGTGTTAATGCCTGCACCTATTTTTTATGCTCACCGCCTTATGGAAAGACAAGCCTATTTACGCAATACTAATGCTTTAGAATGGTTACGACCTGATGCTAAAAGCCAAATAACCCTTCGTTATGAAGATGGCATTCCTGTCGCGGTTGATGCTGTCGTATTATCAACTCAACACTCACCAGATATAAACAATAAAGACTTGCATGAAGCGGTGATGGAAGAAATAATAAAACCAACCCTACCAGAAGACTGGATTCATGCCGACACCCAGTTTCACATCAACCCAACAGGTCGTTTTGTTATTGGCGGACCCGTAGGGGATGCGGGCCTAACAGGGCGTAAAATTATTGTTGACACCTATGGCGGCATGGCTCGTCATGGTGGTGGTGCTTTTTCTGGCAAAGACCCCTCAAAAGTAGATAGATCTGCCGCCTATGCTGGGCGGTATGTTGCAAAAAACATTGTTGCCGCAGGCTTGGCTGACAAATGTGAAATTCAAATATCTTATGCCATCGGTGTAGCTGAACCCACCTCTATTAGCTTAGAAACTTTTGGCACCGAAAAAGTAAGCCTAGCTTTAATTGAAAACTTAGTGCGTGAACATTTTGATTTACGCCCCAAAGGACTCATTGCCATGCTAGACTTATATCGTCCTATTTACCAAAAAACTGCTGCTTACGGTCATTTTGGGCGAGAACTCCCTGAGTTTACTTGGGAAAAAACCGATAAAGCCGAAGTCTTAAAAGCAGACGCAGGCCTTTAAAGATGGACTGACTAAGAGAATATTATCATGCAATCACAACAAAAATATCCACAACATTTTAGCCTAGAGTTTTTTCCTCCCAGAACAGACATAGGCACAGAAAAACTTAAAAAAGTCATCAAGCAACTAGGTGAATTGCAACCAGAATATATGTCTGTTACCTATGGTGCAGGTGGCACAACCCAGGAAAAAACTTTAGAAACTGTTAAATACATTCAACAAAAAACTAAATTTTCTGCCGCCCCGCACCTTACTTGTATTGGTGCGACGGCACAAAGTGTGACACAATTGCTAGACACCTATGCAGCCCTTGGCATTAATCGCATTGTCGCCCTAAGGGGCGACCTGCCTTCTGGCATGATGGATCCTGGAGAGTTTAAATATGCTAGTGATTTAGTAGCTTTTATTAAGGCCACTCGTGGGGACACCTTTCATATAGAAGTTGCCGCCTACCCAGAAACACATCCACAAGCTCGTAACTGCAACATTGGCATAAAGTGGTTTAAACATAAAATTGAACAGGGTGCTGACACAGCCATTACCCAGTATTTTTACAATGTAGACAGTTATTTACAGTTTATTGACAACTGCGAGAAACATAATATTGATTTACCCATTGTGCCAGGAATTATGCCCATTACTAACTATGAAAACCTAGTAAGATTTTCAAATGCTTGCGGAGCAGAAGTTCCGCGTTGGTTAAAGTGTCGTCTAGAAAGCTTTGAGGACGACAAAGAAGGTCTTGTTAGCTTTGGAAAGGATGTCATAATGAATCTGTCGCAACGCTTATTAGATGCTGGTGCACCAGGCTTGCATTTTTATAGTATGAACCAAATTGAACCAAACTTAGAAGTTGTTAAATCCCTTACTTTTAAAAACTAAAAACTTAATAAAGCACTAATGAGAATTACACGATTTTACCTGTCTGATGCGACTTTAACAAAAGGCGAATTGTTAGAACTAACCAAACAACAATCGCACTACGCCCTAACAGTATTACGCCTTAAGGATAATCGTCAAATTGAAGTGTTTGACGGCAAAGGAACTCAAGCTCAGGCAACTTTATTGCACACCAGTCGTCGCAGTGCAACAGTGCTAATCAACACCATACAAACCCCCGTTACCGAATCACCTCTCAACACCATTTTATTACAAGCCATCTCTAAAGGCGAAAGGATGGACTACACGATTCAAAAGTCTGTTGAACTAGGCGTTACCCAAATTCAACCTATTTGGACTCAACATTGTGGAGCTATATTAAACGACAAACAACTCGTTAAGAAACAGCAACACTGGCAAACCATTGCCATAAATGCTTGCGAACAATCAGGCAGAAATGTCCTACCAAAGATTTTAATGCCTCAAAATTACCAGGCCTGGTTAAAATCACAGCTAGACACCTCTTTTAAGGGGTTTGTATTAGATCCATACGCAACTCACTCCATATCCAAAATAATAGAAAACACCTCTAAAACAACCCTTCCGATTCATCTACTTATTGGATCAGAAGGAGGTTTATCGGAAGAAGAAGTGAAACAAGCCCTTCAAACTGGATTTAAAGCCATTAATCTTGGCCCTAGAATATTACGCACAGAAACAGCGGGCATAGCAGTTCTCTCTATTCTCCAGTCTCTTTGGGGAGATTTTTAACCCAAACCCACTAATTAAAAACTCAATTAGGGTTATATACTGGCTTTATAAGAAGTCGCTTAATAACTAAGATTATAATTAGGCTGTGAAAACGAGTCGCTATTGCAAAAAAAAGAAAGAAACTACTCAATATGACTTAGAAACCTTACCGTTTTACTTGACCATTACAATAAGCAGGGATTTAGGTATATAATACTGCAAAAATAAACACTCAACCGAGAACACTATGCCTTCAACCAAACAGGTTCCACATTTACAAACGGCTTTAACAGGCCCTTTACTAGAATTAGAAACCCACCTACTCAGCCATCAAAACGAAATTGAAAGCTGGTTTAGAAAGCAATTTAATCAAACTCCTGCACCCTTTTATGCCTCGGTTGATTTACGCAATGCAGGCTATAAACTTGCCCCTGTTGATACCAACTTGTTCCCTGCTGGATTTAACAATCTGCATAGCGACCTTCGACCACTGGCAATTCAATCCGCACAAAATGCTGTAACCCAAGCCTGTCCAAAAGCAGACGGAGTATTATTAATACCCGAAAACCATACTCGCAATACTTTTTATTTAGAAAATTTATTTGTTCTACAAGAAATACTCTCCTCCGCTGGCTATGAAGTGCGCATTGGAAGCTTAAATCCCGATATAACCCAAAAAACCACCTTAGATTTACCCTCAGGAAACCAAATAACTCAAGAACCGCTCATTCGTCAAGATAACCGTGTTGGTGTTACAGGTTTTTTTCCCTGTTCAGTATTGTTAAACAACGATTTATCTGGTGGTCGTCCTCCTATTTTAGAAAACATAGATCAAGTGCTGTTACCCCCGCTAGAGCTTGGCTGGGCAAACCGTTTCAAAACCCACCATTTTTTTCACTATGCCGAAGTTACTAAGATATTTTCTGAAATGATAGGCATTGACCAGCGCATGATTAACCCCGTATCCATCCCTTGTGGACCTATTAATTTTAAAGAACGAACTGGGCTAGAATGCCTAGCAGGTGCGGTTAATAGCATTTTACAAACCACCCAAGAATACTATAACGAACACCATATAAAGTGCAAACCTTTTGCCATAGTAAAATCTGATAGCGGCACTTATGGTATGGCGATTATGTCTGTAAAAGGCCCTGACGACATCCTTAACCTTAACCGCAAACAACGCAATAAAATGTCTTCGGTAAAAGAAGGGCTTTTTGTTGAACAAATGCTAGTGCAAGAAGGGGTTTACACCTATGAAACCATTGATGAAGCTGTTGCAGAACCAGTGGTTTACATGATGCACAACCAAGTTATTGGTGGTTTTTATCGAGTGCATACGGGTAAAACTGCCACAGACAACCTAAACTCACCTGGCATGCACTTTAAACCTCTTTCATTTGAAACCTCTTGTGTTATGCCAGATCAAAATCAAGCTCCAGATGCCAGTCCTAATCGTTTTTATGCCTATGGAGTGGTCGCACGATTGGCTCTACTGGCTGCCGCTAGAGAGGTTGATGAAGCAAAAAACAACTCTGACAATAAAGCCGAACCATCAAGATGAACTTATTAAAAGTTGGCATAGTGATGGATCCAATTGAAAACATCAAACCTCACAAAGACAGCTCCTTTGCCATGCTACTAGAAGCACAACGCCGTGGACACCAGCTGTATTATATGCAACCCGAAGACTTATTTTTAAAAAACGGCGAAGCCTTTGCCACCACAAGTGAGCTAAAGGTTTGGGACAAACCTATAACAGAACAATTTTACGGCTTTGGAAGTTCAAAACAAACGGATTTAGCTGAACTAGATATTATTCTTATTCGTCAAGACCCCCCTTTTAATAATGCCTACCTTTACAGCACTCATATATTAGAACAGGCAGAAGCTAAAGGCGTTCTCGTTGTCAACAAACCTCAAAGTTTAAGAGATGCTAACGAAAAACTCTTTGCCAGCTGGTTTCCAGAATGTATTCCTCTCACTTTAGTTTCTGCTAATTCAGAACATCTTAAAAAATTTATTCAAGAGCAAAAAGACACTATTTTAAAACCTCTCGATGGCATGGGCGGAGCATCTATCTTTCGGGTAAAACAAAACGACCCAAATATCAGCGTAATTATCGAAACCATGACAAATCATGGTAAACATCATATTATGGCACAAGTCTATTTGCCCGCAATAAAACAAGGCGATAAACGCATATTGCTTATTAACGGCAAACCCATAAATCACACTCTAGCTCGCATACCATCTCAAGGAGAAACCCGTGGCAATATTGCCGCAGGTGGAACTGGAGTTGGCATGGAAATTACTGCCAGAGAAACTTGGCTATGCCAGCAAATCGCCCCCACACTGCAAGCAAAAGGCTTGCATTTTGTTGGCGTAGATGTCATTGGTGATTATATTACAGAAATAAATGTTACCAGCCCAACCTGTATTCGT
>CAZQYD010000027.1:0-12574 GCA_964597465.1 uncultured Piscirickettsiaceae bacterium
TCGCTTGAATAATTTAGCTCTGTTTCAGGGTTAGGAATGGCGATGGCGAGTTTGTCAAAAATGGCTAGGCGTTTTTGTTTGTTCATGACGACGCTTGTTCCGTTGTAACTTGAATGCCTAATTTATTAGTTTTTTTATTCTGTTTTTTTATATCGTAAGCATTTTTAAGTGCCACAATTAACCCTAAACCGATAAAGGCACCAGGTGGCAAAATTGCCAATAGAGTGGGGTGATAACTATCAGGTAGGTAAAGTGTCATACTTGCCCCAACTTCACCAAATAATAAATCCATTTGGTCAAATAGTGTGCCGTTACCAATGATTTCTCTTGCCATACCTAAGAGGATTAAAACGAGTGCAAAACCGATACCTACAAAAAAAGCATCTACAAATGATTTATCAATGGTATTTTTGGATGCGTAAGCTTCTGCCCGACCTAAAATGGCGCAGTTGGTGACAATAAGTGGAATAAAAATACCTAAAATACCGTGTAAAGTGTGTAAATAAGCATTCATAAGCAAATCAATGACCGTTACCGCTGACGCAATAATTGCCACAAAAACAGGAATACGAATGTCATCTGGAACATGATTTCTAATGAGAGAAACCAACACATTTGAAATAATAACTACAGCCATGGTAGCAAGCCCTAAGCCTAGACCATTAACTGTATTATTGGTAACAGCAAGCAGTGGACATAGCCCAAGTAGTGCCACCAAGGCTTGGTTATTGCTCCATAATCCTTTTTCAGCAATCTCCTTATAGTCTGTTAATCTTGCGGTTATTTTTGTCGTGAATTTTTGTTTAATCATAAAGTTTCTCGCCATGTTCATTGACATAGATGAGTGCATTTTTAATGGCATTAACCACCGCACGGGGCGTAATCGTTGCCCCTGTAAATTGCTCGAACTGACCACCATCTTTTTTTACACGCCAGTTGGCTAGGTTGTCATCTCGTAAGCTTAAACCATTAAATTTAGTGACCCAGTCATTTTTTCTGATTTCTATTTTATCGCCTAAACCGGGGGTTTCTTTATGTTCTAGCACTCTAACGCCTGATACTATATTGCCTGATTTAATTGCAATCATGATTTTAATATTGCCACTATAACCATCAGGTGCGATAGTTTCGATAATCAACGCGACAGGCAGGTTTTTTTTTCTAGCACGGTAAATGGTAATCGGGTAAGGCGTTTTAAAAGAGTCAATATCGGTAATGATAATTTTATCTTCATAGGGAGAGTTATCGTAACTCTTTTTATCTAATACTTGATTAAATGCGGTTTTTAGAGTGATTATTTTTGCCTTTTCAATCGCTGGGTTAGTGATGTATTTGGTTGCTAATAAAAAAACAATTCCGACAATAACAAACAAGGTTAGCAGTAGTGCAGATTTCAGCATTTTTTGAACAATAGGCGGTAGGTTTTTAGTTATTTTCATCGTTTATAACCCGCCACTCTTGGTTTAGTATATTGATCAATAAATGGCACACACATATTTAACAATAAAACAGCAAAGGCAATTCCATCAGGAAAAGCACCCCAATTACGAATAATATAAACTAAACAGCCGATACCAATAGCAAAAACTAGTCTTCCTCTAGGTGTGGTACTAGAAGTAACTGGGTCGGTAATAATAAAAAATGCAGCGATCATGATGCCACCTGAAAATAAATGGACTGAAATAGGGGCATAGGTATTAGGGTCAATTGCGTGAAATATACCTGCCATTAATGCAAGGCTACCTAAAAATCCAACTGGATACTGCCAGCGAATCGTACCGTTTAGTAACAACCATAAACCGCCAAGCATAAAGGCAATATTAAGCTCTGTCCAACCATAAGGAAAATGATTTTCATGAAATAATGATGAATTTAGCGTATGCGGAACAATTACACCTGTTGTTAAGCCCGTTTTAATGGTATCAAGCGGTGTTGCTCCCGTTACCTGTTGTATATCAAAATTAGGAATAGCACCTGTAAAAATATAATGGAAAGAATCAATAAAAGACAAATGATGCTCGGAAATGGTTGACGGTAATGTCCATTGAGTAATTTCAACAGGGAACGAAATTAATAAAAAAGCATAGCCAAGCATGGCAGGATTGAATGGATTGTAGCCAATACCACCAAACAGGTGTTTGCCAAAGACTAAAGAAAAACTCACCCCTGTGACAATTACCCACCAAGGTGATTCGGGAGGAATACAAAACACTAATAATGTAACCGTTACTACACCACTGAAATCAGTTAAAAAAGGCATAACAGGGCGTTTGCGTAATTTTAGTAAACCACCTTCAACAATGATTAACGTAATTAATCCTAACATCCATTGCAGGGTGATACCAAAACCGAAAAAATAAATATGGACAATTAAAGCAGGCATTGCCGCTAACTGTACTTTAAACATTAGTTTTTGAACGCTGTTGTCATTATGGATAAAGGGCGAAGTATTTATCATTCAGCCATCTCACTTTTCTTTTCTTTTCTTAACGCCGCACGTTTTCTAGCCGCCTTAACCGCCGCTTCTCTTGGGTCTTTTTTAGGAGATTTGTCTGCGATTTTAACCTCTTTATCTGCTTTTTTTAGAGAGGCTCGTTTTCTAGCGGCTTTCACCGCCGCATCTCTCGCCCTATCTTTTTGTTCTTTTTTTACATCTTTAACTTTAGTTTGCTCATTAGTATTGAACGACTGATGTTTTTTGGTTGCCGCAAGTGCCGCTTCTTTGGGAGTGGTTTTTTTAGTTAAGGAAGGAAGTACATCTGTTTTAGAGTGTTTAACCGCTTTGCGTTTTTCCGCCGCCGCCAATGCTGCTTCTCTTGGGGTTAGTTTTTTGGTTGCTTTTGGTTCATTTGTTTCAGACTGTTTAGCTGCTTTGCGTTTTTCTGCCGCCACCAATGCTGCTTCTCTGGCACTTAATTTCCCCGTTGTTTTTTGCGGATTTCGTTGCTCTGTATTAGAACCCGTTTCTTTAGTTGCTTTGCGTTTTGCAGCGGCGGCTAATGCTTTGTCTCTTGCTGACAGAGGTTTAGAATCGGTTAATTTTTCTTTAGGTTCTGCCTTACTTTCTGCTAGCTTATTCTTAATAGCATCTTTTTTTGCTTTTAATCTAGCGGTTTTTTCTACTTTTAATTTCTCTTCTCGTGCCTGTTTATTTTCATGGCGTAATTTTGCTAGGTCAACTGCCTCTTGTTCTATTTTTTGTTTTTTAACCTCTGACTTTGCAAAACGATAATATTGCACTAGCGGTATATTGCTTGGGCAAACAAAACTACAACTGCCACATTCAATACAGTCAAATAGGTTTAGTTGTTCGGTTTTTTCAAATTCTTGACTTCTTGCATGCCAATAAAGTTGTTGTGGTAATAAGTTGACAGGGCAAGCATCCATACACTCTCCGCAACGAATACAGGGCATCGTTCCAGCTTTTTGTTCAGGCGGATTCGCTAGTACGCAGTTGGTGGTTTTAATAACTGGTACGCCATTATTCGGCACTTCAAACCCCATCATCGGACCGCCCTGAATCAAGGGGTAGTTTAATTCTGTTTTTGGTTTGGCGACTTTTACGAGGTCGTTAAATGGCGTTCCTAACATGGCTTCGGTATTATATGGTGCGTTAATTCCTAAGCCAGAGATAGTAACTAATCGTGAAGTGAGTGGTTTGCCGTTTATAACGGCTTGATGAATGGCTCGAACAGTCGAAACATTCATTGTTAATATACCTGAATCTATACTATGTGTTCTTGCAGGAATTTCTAAATTTAATAATTCTTTAATTAGTTGTTTTTCGCCTCCCATTGGATAAATAGTTGGGATTGAACGAATTTCAATATTTGTTTTTTTGGCGGCTTGTTGCATTTTATTGATGGCTTGTTTCTTATTATCTTCAATACCACAAATAGCATTTTCGCAACCTAAAGCATTCATAACAATTTGAATACCTGAAATAATTTGTCGTGGGTAGCTTTGCATTAATAAATCATCGCAGGTAATAAAAGGTTCGCACTCCGCACCGTTAATGACCAAGGTTTTTATCTTGTTTTTTTCATTTGGCAATTTAGCAAAAGTTGGAAATCCAGCTCCACCCATTCCAACAATACCTGCTTTATAAATAATGTCTTTTAAAAGAATAGGGGAGTTTGGTCTTTCACCATTAATTTGTAATGGGTTTTGAAACTCCGTGTCAAAACCGTCAGTTTGTACCACAATACATAAACCACCTAATCCCGAAACATGTGGTAGTTGTCGATTTTCAATTGCTTTAATTACGCCAGAAGTGGGGGCGTGAATAGGAGCGTGTAAATTTTTATCATCAATATCTGCAATGAGTTGGTTTTTTAATACCTTGTCGCCAACTTTAACAGTCGGCTCAACTTCAATTCCAATATGTTGTTTTAGTGGTAAAACTAATTCTTTCGGGATATTACTAAGTGTCAGCGGATGCCGATTACTAAGCTCTTTATAATGCTTTGGAAAAATGCCGCCATGAAATCGCTTGATACCTCGTTTAGCAGCAGGGTAAATATAAGAGAATAATTTTAATAGCTTATTTTTAAAATTATTTAGCATGATTCATCTCATTAAAACCACTCAAATAAATATCTACGGGGGTTGCCATAGGCTTAGTTTCAGGTTTTTTCCAACCCCAAGTTTGTATCGTCTCTTTTACGGGAATCATCTCAATACAATCAACAGGGCAAGCGGGGGCACATAAATCACACCCCGTACACTCATCGGTAATAACGGTGTGCATTTGTTTGATTGCACCGACAATCGCATCGACAGGGCAGGCTTTAATGCAATGTAAACAACCTATGCAGGCTTCTTCATCAATAACGGCAATTATTTTGCCTTTCGGTTTGTTATCAGCCACTTCATCCATTGGCAGTTGTTCACGATGAGTGATTTCAGAAATTTTAATCATCACCTCTGTACCACCTGGGATACATTGGTTTACTTCCGCTTCACCATTTGCGACGGCTTCTGCATAAGGTTTACAACCAGGATAATTACATTGCCCGCATTGAGTTTGTGGCAGTTCTTTATTGATTAATTCAGTCGCAGGATTTCCTTCGACTTTATAGCGAATAGCTGCAAATCCTAGTAATAAACCAAAGATCAGACTTAACCCAATAAAAACAACAATGGCAGAAAGCATTATTTAACCAACCCCCCAAAGCCCATAAAGGCAATGGACATTAAACCTGCGGTAATTAACGCAATGGGTGCACCTTGAAAGGGTTTTGGAATATCGGCATACTCTAATCGTTCTCGAATAGCAGAAAACAAAACCAGCACAATCGTAAAGCCAACCGCCGCACCAAAACCGTATAAGGCAGATTCTAAAAAGTTATGTTGTTCAGAAACATTCAACAACGCCAAGCCTAATACCGCACAGTTAGTCGTAATAAGTGGAATATAAATCCCTAATACCTGGTATAAAACAGGGCTAGTTTTGTGGATTGCCATTTCAGTAAAGCCAACCACCGCCGCAATGGTTAAAATAAAGCCAATGGTTTGTAAAAATTCTAAGTTGAAAGGCACTAAGAGATAAGTGTTAATTAAATAACTTAACACCGCAGAAAGCGTCATCACGAAAGTAGTCGCAAACCCCATTCCAATAGCGGAATCCACTTTTTTAGACACACCCATAAACGGGCAAAGCCCTAGAAACTTTACCAATACAAAATTATTCACCAAGACGGTGCTAATTAAAATTAAAAAATATTCATTCAAAAACAACCTCCTCCAGGAAAATTTTGACGGTTAGCGGTTGTCAGTGGTTAATAAACGGTTTTTATCCGCTTCAAAAATAGCAACATGTTTTGATTCCGTAACACATCTTTTAATAATATCCAGTTGAAAATCAGAAAGCTCAGAATTGATAGAATATAAAACCCACTGTTCTTCCCGTCTTTGACTCACAATTTCCTGCGTTTTCATATTCGCTAAATGACGTGAAACCTTAGATTGCGGTAAGTCTAAAGCATACATTAACTCACAAACACAAAGTTCTTTTTGTTCAAAAAGTAACACCAAACAGCGTAATCTCGTCTCATCACTAAGTATTTTAAAAAAACTATTCATTTAAGAATCCTTATATGCGGATATGCAGATGCATATTATAGTAGAAAAGCCTTTTTAAATCAATTAAGCCTTTTTGCGGGATAAAAGATAGAAGCCCAAATCCCTACGTAGAAGTTGCTGGTGCTATATGCCAGTTTTCTAAGTAGGAAAGAGGATTACGGCTAAATTCAACTAAAAAGTGCCCAGGGGGGGGGTTAGCCAGTCTACGATACTAAGCTAACAAAAAAGACCTTGAATTAGTAAGTCAACGATTTCTCCTATAAAGATATTGGTATGTTTGTTGCTTTGTTCTATTTATTAAATAATGACAAGGAAGATAAGATGTTTTTTTGTAAATCAAAAATAGAGAAAATTGAAAGTGACCACCAGAGAGTCATAAAAACATTACAACAAGAAAATAAAGATTTGAAGCATGAAATAGATAGGTTGAATGTTTTAAGAAGTGAAGAAAAACCAACGGGTTTATTACATGGTAAAGAAGACATTATTGAACTATTAATTACTGAAGATTATTCAGATGGTTTAAAATTCTTACAAACCAATGTAAATTATTTTTTATCATCACTAGAAAACTTGAATGAATTAAGTGTCGAAATCAATGATGATATCGGTAAAATAAAATCTGATGCTGATGGTCTAACGGGAGATATAGAAAAAGTGCAAAAAAGTTCACATGAACTAGACAGTGTGTCAAGTTCTTTAAGTTCTAGCGTTGATTCAATCACTGAAATAATTAACTTAATTAAAGACATCTCAGAACAAACAAATTTACTCGCGTTAAATGCGGCAATTGAAGCGGCAAGAGCGGGAGAGCATGGACGAGGATTTGCGGTTGTTGCCGATGAAGTTCGAAACTTAGCTGAAATAACACAAAAAGCGACACAAAAAGTTGAGGGAAACATAAATGTATTGATGAAAATATCAAATTCAATTATGGCGATGAGTAAAGATTTCGGTAGTAAAACATCAAGTGTCTTGGAAATGCTGAAACAGTTTGAAACGCATGTAACTCATATCACAACCAGCTCACAACAAATTAAATCTAAAAACAACCATGTTACCAATAGTTTAAAAGCCAGTGTGTTAGGCAAAATTGATCATATGGATTTAAAACTTACCGTTTATAAAGCCGTGATATTTGATGAAACAATTGAGACTGTCATTGATGAACATAATTATGACTTTGCAAAATTATTTAATGACACGAAAGAATTACACTCCATTCCTAACCTGCCAGATATAAAAAAGCACCATGTAAATGTTCACCAGAAATTAAATAGTGCCATTAGTTCTCTTAATAAAGGTGACAAAGAAAATATTTTATCTGCGTTGAAAGAAGTAGAGAATTCAAGCAAGACTGCTTTCGAATTATTATTTGACGGGTTAAAAACGTTAGAATAAAAAATGCTTGTTGTTAAGCGTTTCCCTAAGCTAATGTTATAATTCCTACCATGAATTATTCTAAAAATTCCATGGAGAAAATAATGTTAGCCCAAAAAATTATCGTTACAGCTTTATACCATTTCGTGCATCTTGAAAATTTTGAACATTTGCGCCAGCCTTTATTGAATATCATGTTGGAAAATGAGGTTCGTGGTACCTTATTATTAGCCTCGGAAGGGATTAACGGCACGATTGCTGGTGAGAAAGAGGGCATGGATAATGTGCTTGGTTGGTTACGAAAAGATGACCGGCTGGCAAGTTTTGATTCTAAAAATTCCTATACCGATGAAAATCCTTTTTATCGTACCAAAGTAAAACTAAAAAAAGAAATTGTGACCATGGGCATTGAAGGAATTGACCCTAAGCTCAAAGTAGGTCGTTATGTCAAACCAAATGACTGGAATGCTTTAATTTCTGACCCTGACACTATCTTAATTGACACGCGTAATGACTATGAATTTCAAATTGGTAGCTTTAAAAATGCAATAAACCCTAATACCGATACTTTTAGAGAATTTCCTAAGTATGTTAAAGAGAATTTAGATTCAAAGAAAAATAAAAAAATAGCCATGTTTTGTACGGGTGGAATTCGTTGTGAAAAATCAACCGCCTATCTGATTGAACAAGGCTTTGAAGAAGTGTACCACCTGCAAGGTGGCGTGCTTAAATACCTAGAAGATGTAGCAAAAGATAATACGATGTGGGAAGGTGAATGTTTTGTTTTTGATAATCGTGTAGCAGTTAATCACGATTTAGAAAAAGGTTCTTACGACCAATGTTACGCCTGCAGATATCCGATTACCAAAGAAGAAATGGCAAGCAAAGATTATCAAGAGGGTGTAAGTTGCCCACATTGTATTGACAGCATTACCGATGCACAACGACAAAAATTTAGCGAACGAGAAAAACAAGTTTTACTAGCGAAAGAAAGAGGTGAAGAGCATATCGGTGGAAATATGGCAGCATTCATTAAAAAACGCCATGATGAAAAAATGGCATTAAAAAATAAAATGCGTGAAAAAGTTTAAGAAAATTAGATGGCTAGAATAGGTTGAGCAAAAGTTGTCGCTATTTTTACGAGCATAAAACTAACTTTAGTCGTTCAGAGTTTTTATACCTTGTAAACCGCCAGAATGGTATAAAATTACCTTCGAATTTTCTAAAATATTGCCTTTTTTTAATTCGTCTAAAAATCCAAAGACCATTTTATTGGTATAAATAGGGTCAAGTTTAATGGCAAAGTTTTCTTCAAACCAGCGTTGCGTTTTAATGAGACCTTGATCTAGTTTTGCATAGCCACTGCCAGCATATTGCGTGAGTAGTTGCCAATTTTTCTGTGTTGTGAGTTGTTGAATTTCATCTTCTAGGTACCCAGCTTGTTTTAGCGTAGCAATACCGATTATTTTTTTCTGCTCTGCTGAGTGTTGTGCCAGTCCTGCTAAGGTACCGCCTGTTCCCACCGCGGTATAAAGGTGTGTCCATTGTGGGCACTGTTTATTAATATCCTCAATGGTTTGTTTAAACCCTGCTACTGCAAGTGAGTTCGTGCCTCCTTCTGGGATGATGAAGGCGGTAGGGAATTGCCGTTGAAATTTATCTAGGAGTGTTTGTTGATGTTTTTCACGATAGTCTTTGCGGGTTAAAAAAATAAATTTCATACCCGAATGATTTGCATTTTTAAGCGTATGACTCCACTTTTCGGGTCGATTCATAAGTTCATCGCCACGAATAAAACCAATCGTTTTAAACCCCAACTCCTTGCCTGCGACACTGAGTGCAGCAATGTGGTTAGAGTAGGCTCCGCCAAAACTAATTAAGGTGTCACAGCCAATGCTTTGTGCTTTTTGTAAATTAAAACGGAGTTTATGGAGTTTATTTCCTTGGATAATAGGATGGTTTAAATCATCACGTTTTACCCAAACTTGAATCTTTGCTTGGCTAAAAAATGGGTGATGTATTGCTTGTAGAGGAGTAGTTTTGTGTTCGGTTAATTTAGCCATTTGGCAAGCGTATTTTGTAAAAATTTAACATCAATCGGTTTGGTAACGTAATCGTTCATTCCAGAATCAATACAAGCTTCACGGTCGCCTTTCATCGCATTGGCAGTTAAACCAATGATAGGAGTGCTTGCTTTATTTTTTTCAAGAAGACGAATTTGTTTGGTCGCTTCATAACCATCTAGCACAGGCATTTGGCAGTCCATCAAAATTAAATCATATGTTCCCGATTCAAATGCTTCGACAGCTAGCTGACCATTCTCCGCAATCTCAACGTTAAAGGATAGTTTTTCTAGAATTTTAACTGCCAGTAATTGGTTTATTTTATTGTCTTCAACCAACAGAATTTTTTTATTTTTACCATCAAGTGTAATCAAGGTTTCTTTTTTATTGGAGCGTTGATTTTTTAGGCTGGAATGAAATAATTCAGACAGCGTTTTTCGGAGTGTTGTTTGGCGTAATGGTTTAGAAAGAATGGCGTCGAAGAGATTCCTATCTGCTGGGGTTAGGGAGCTTTTACTAATGTGGCTAGAGGAGGATAAGATAAGTTTTGCATCGATGCAACTAGGCATTTGCTTTATAATTTGAGCAAATTCTAAACCATTCATTTGAGGCATTTGCATGTCGATAATAATTAAGTCAAACGTTTCATTTTTATGGCTAATAAGGTTTATTAAAATCATTGCCCTAGTACCAGAATTTGCAATATACGGTTCTAATTTCCAAGCTTCCAGTTGTTTTTTGAGCATTAAGCAGTTCGTATTATTATCATCGACAATTAATACTTTTTGATTATGAAATGATTTTTCTTGTGCAGATTTTATTTTTTGTGAGTGATTTTCGGTTGATTTTTCAAAAGTCACTTCAAACCAAAAGGTACTTCCTTCACCAATCAGGCTATCAACACCGATTGAACCGCCCATCATTTCGACTAGTTTTTTTGAAATACTCAGTCCTAAGCCTGTCCCGCCATATTCGCGGGTGGTTGTTCCGTCGGCTTGTGAGAAGGATTGAAACATTTTTTGCTGTTTATCTTTGGCTACCCCAATGCCCGTATCTCTGACTGAAAATCGGATAGTTACTTTTTCATCTGTAGAGTGAATGTTTTCAGCAGAAATAGCGACCTCGCCTAACTCCGTGAACTTATAGGCATTCCCTACCAAATTGATGAGTACTTGGCGAATACGAGTAGGATCGCCATAAATATAGCGTGGTATTTTTGGTGAAGTAAAGGAAATCAACTCTAGCTTTTTTTCATTAAATTGAATGCCAAATATATCGATTAAGTCTTCAAGGACGTCAAAAATATCAAAACTGACATCTTCTAATTCCATTTCGCCCGCTTCAATTTTAGAAAAATCTAAAATATCATTAATGATGGAAAGCAGCGCTTCACCTGAACGTTTAATCGTATGGGTAAACTCCATTTGTTCATCAGTTAAATCGGTGTCTGCTAATAGGCTAGACATGCCAATAACACCATTTAAAGGTGTGCGAATTTCATGGCTCATGGTAGATAAAAATTCAGATTTAGCTTTAGAACCTGATTCAGCAAGTTCTTTCGCTGTTAGTAGTTCTTTTTCATATCTTTTTTGTCTGCTGATATTTCTAAATATAAGTGCGACAGTATCTTTGTCAGAGGTGTTGTTAGTGATCGGTGAAATCATTAGCGAAACAGGAATGTTTTTTTGGTGTTGTATTAAATTTGCACTATCATCATGTAGCGTTATTCCACTTAGTGCATCCTTAATAATCGATTCATTAGAAATATTTGGTACTGAAAATTTAAAAAAATCATAGAAGTGTTGGCTATAAATAGTATTTTTAAAATGTGCTAGCATTTCAAGCGCCGCTTGATTGGCATAGATAATTTTTCCTTGGCAGTCTATCTCACAAATACCATCACTTAATGCTTCTAACACAGACTCAAGTTTTTGTTTTTGTTCTGCTAATTTTGACTTGGATTGCCGTTGATTTTTTTCATTGAGGTCTTTCATCTCATCAGATGAAATTTGTAAAGAACGCTCTAACATATAGCGTTCGTCATCATGCCCTTGAAAAGAATTGTTAAGGCGAGTTAATAGGGTTTGCCAAGCAGTCGCATCGGGAGGCGTCTCTTCTGAAAGTTTTAATCGTTTTAATATACTCTTTAATGAAGAGTGAGTTTTTTTAGGTTCTATCATCTTTATAAGCTTATTTTTCTCTAATTGTTGTTAGCGTCATGGTTTGGTTATGCAAACTAGATTAAGCAAGTTCTTTTATACAAATCGAGAGCAGGCTTACCATCAAATTCATAGACAATATTGTTGATTGATTTTGTAACGGTTCTTTCGGGGCCAAAAACATCCCAGCCACCTTTAGAGCCATGACTGATAGCAATGCTCTCACCATAGAAGCCGACTGCAACCACTTCATTGCTTGCCCAGACGTCTTGATTAAGCGTATAGGTAGTTTCAAAGCGACTACCATCACCCATGAGCCCACCCGTAATCAGCGTGCCTGGTAAAGTTTTATTTAGCCCATTGACGAGATTTGTGCCATTGACGTTTAAGCCATCAGATAAAATGAAAACGCCTTGCAGAGGTTGGTTGATTGATTTCTCATGGTGTTTAAGTTTTTCTCCTATGCTTCGAGCAATATCCGTAGCGTTATCAAAATCGGCAACTTTTTCTTTAACGCTGAATATAGTGCCTTTTTCAAACTGCATAATCGAAACGGCGATAGACTGCTCTTTTACTTCCGTGCCTAAAATCTCACTGGCGGTTGAGCCGCCGATAATAGTTGCTTCTGGAAAATTATCATTAATTATTTCAATTTGTTGGGCTAGATTAGCAATCTGACTGTCCGCAAAAACAATGACCAGTGTTTGGGGTGAATCCATCTCGGATAAATCATTTAAGGAGGTTGACCAAGCTTGGTCAACAAATTCTAGTGTTTTTAATTTCATGCCGAGACACCTAATTTTTTTTAAAAATTTTGTTTATATTAACTTATTTTTTAAAGAATCAAAGTATATAATTATAACTAATTTAATTTCATGCAGATAAAAA
>CAZQYD010000028.1:0-12435 GCA_964597465.1 uncultured Piscirickettsiaceae bacterium
CTTTACGCGGCTTACGCACCAACTGGTTAATAGTAGCCATTAATTCTTACTCCATTAAAGTTTTGTAATCCCAAACTTACGAATGGGATTTAGTAAATTCTATTCTTAAATTCATCACCTAAGAATAGAGGGGAAGGATTTTAGTCACCTAAAGCCTCATTGTCAAGTATAAGTTTTTGAAATCGTTATACGATTACTTTGCTATATACTCGTTTTTATTCTTGTTTCGCTGCTTCTGTTACAACATTTCCATTAATTTCTACATCTGCACCTGTTTCAGGAATCGTATCAAAAGAAATTTCAGGCTCATCATCTTTAGTTGATGCGTCCATAAACATTGTCAGTTCAACTTCTGCTTTCTCATTCGCTTCTTTACGAGCTTGGTGATAGGCAAAACCTGTACCTGCTGGAATTAAACGACCAACGATAACGTTTTCCTTCAGACCGACAAGTTTATCTTTCTTACCAGCAACCGCCGCTTCAGTCAACACTCGAGTTGTCTCTTGGAAAGATGCCGCGGAGATAAAGGATTCCGTTGCAAGTGAAGACTTAGTAATACCGAGTAATACACGTTGGAAAGTGGCTTCCACTTTACCTTCTTCACGTATTTTTTCATTAAGTTGTAATACTTTTGAAAATTCTGCCTGCTCCCCGCGAATCAAGTTGGTATCTCCTGATGCAGTAATTACTACTTTTCTTAACATTTGCCTGACAATTGTTTCAATATGTTTATCATTGATTTTTACACCCTGTAAACGATAAACATCTTGTACTTCGTCAACAATGTATTTAGTCAACGACTCAACACCTAATAAACGAAGAATGTCATGAGGATTAGGATTACCGTCAACGACGACATCTCCCTTCTCAACTCTTTCACCTTCAAATACATCAACCGTTCTCCACTTCGGAATCAGAGTTTCATGCTGTTCGCCAGAGTCTTGACTAATAACTAAACGTTGCTTACCTTTGGTTTCTTTCCCAAAGCTAATAACACCAGACACTTCCGCCATGATGGATGGATCTTTTGGTAGCCTCGCTTCGAATAAATCCGCAACTCGTGGAAGACCCCCTGTGATATCTTTGTTTTTTGAAGACTCTTGAGGCAATCTAGCCAAAATATCACCAGAACCAACTTTACTTCCTTTCTCTACAACTACCGTTGCATTCTCTGGAAGGTAATAAATTGCTGGTGTATTTGTTCCAGGGAACACAACGGATTCGCCAGAATCATCTAGTAGCTGAATAAACGGACGTAAATCTTTTGCTGCAATCGCTCTTTCAACATTTGCTTTAACTAAATATGAAGTTAAACCTGTTACATCATCAATTTTCTCTTCAACGATCCCTTCAAAGTTACCAAATTCAATCAAGCCTTCAGCTTCCGTTACGATTGGGTGCGTATGAGCATCCCATGTTGCTAAAACCTGTCCAGCTTTAACTTTTGCTCCGTCTTTTGCATTTAAGAAAGTTCCGTATGAAATTTTATAACGTTCTTTTTCACGACCAGACTCATCTAGTACAGAAACACTTCCTGAACGAGAAACTACCACTACTTTTTTATCCGAGTTAGTGATTGCTTTTAAATTGTCAAACTTAACGGTACCATTGTGCTGAATTTCAATTTTATTTTGAGCGGCAGTAGACGATGCTGTACCACCGATATGGAAAGTACGCATTGTTAGCTGAGTACCTGGCTCACCGATTGACTGTGCACCCATAACTCCTACAGCTTCACCTAAGTTAACCATTTGTCCACGTGCTAAATCTCGCCCATAACAAGACTGGCAAATCCCGAATTTTGTTTCACAAGTAATCGGTGAACGAACCTGTACACTATCAATTCCAGCTTCATCAATTTTTTTGACCAACCTTTCATCAAGTAGCGTGTTTCTTTCAACAATTACATTTTTGTCAGAATCTACAATATCTTCCGCAATAACACGTCCAAGAATACGATCTGTTAGCTCTTCAACAACATCACCACCCTCTACATGAGAAGATACGTGGACACTTGCCATCGTGCCACAGTCATTTTCAGTGACAACAACATCTTGAGCGACATC
The DNA here is from genome assembly GCA_964597465.1 of uncultured Piscirickettsiaceae bacterium. Classification (GTDB taxonomy): domain Bacteria; phylum Pseudomonadota; class Gammaproteobacteria; order Thiomicrospirales; family Thiomicrospiraceae; genus Hydrogenovibrio. Next base: position 2,067 of record CAZQYD010000028.1, read on the forward strand.
AACTAAACGTCTTGTTAAGTAACCAGAGTTTGCTGTTTTAAGTGCGGTATCCGCCAAACCTTTACGTGCCCCATGAGTAGAGATAAAGTATTGAAGTACGTTCAGACCTTCACGGAAATTCGCCGTAATCGGTGTTTCAATGATTGATCCGTCTGGTTTTGCCATTAGACCACGCATTCCACCAAGCTGACGCATTTGTGCAACCGAACCACGTGCACCAGAATCCGCCATCATATAAACTGAGTTAAATGATGACTGCTGTTCTTTTTTACCTTGAGCATTCACAACCGTTTCAGTTTGAAGTTCATTCATCATCGCAGTAGTGACCAGTTCATTGGTATGAGACCAAATATCAACAACTTTATTGTAACGTTCACCTTCGGTTACAAGACCTTGTGAAAACTGATTTTGAATTTCAGTTACTTGCGCTTCTGCTTTTTCAAGAATCCCTGCTTTTTCATCGGGAATTAACATATCATCAAGACAGAAAGAAAGACCCGCCATCGTTGACCATTTAAAACCTGCATACATTAACTGATCAGCAAAAACAACGGTTTCTTTTGACCCTAACAAACGGTAACAAGAGTTCAACGCTTTCGAAACGTTTTTCTTAGTCAACTTAATATTAATTAAGTCGAAACTCAAACCATCTGGCAACAATCGCATTAACAAAGCTCGACCAACGGTTGTATCAACAATTTTTTGAACTTGGGTAGTATTACCATCTTCATCCACTAAAGAGTGCTTAATTCTTAATTTAATTTTAGCGTGAACTTCTACTGCTTTAGCATCCAAAGCACGTTGTACTTCCTGCCAATTAGAGAAGGCTTTTCCTTCACCTTTTGCATTAATAGACTCTCTAGTAATGTAATAAAGACCAAGTACAACATCTTGCGAAGGTACAATAATCGGCTCACCATTCGCTGGTGATAGAAGATTATTAGTCGACATCATTAAGGTACGTGCTTCTACCTGTGCTTCAAGAGATAACGGTACGTGTACCGCCATTTGGTCTCCATCAAAATCGGCATTAAATGCTGAACATACTAATGGGTGTAGATTAATTGCTTTATCTTCAATCAACACGGGTTCAAACGCTTGAATCCCTAGTCTATGCAATGTTGGTGCACGGTTTAATAAGATAGGGTGTTCACGGATAACATCATCCAGCACATCCCAAACCTCTGGCAAACCTTGTTCAACCATTTTTTTAGCGGCTTTAATCGTTGTCGCTTGCCCACTTTTTTGTAGGCGGCTAAAGATAAATGGTTTGAATAATTCTAGTGCCATTTTCTTAGGTAAACCACACTGATGCAATCTTAGTGTTGGTCCAACCACGATAACAGAACGACCAGAATAATCCACACGTTTACCTAATAAGTTTTGACGGAAACGCCCTTGCTTACCTTTAATCATATCCGCTAATGATTTCAACTGACGTTTGTTCGTGCCTGTTACTGCACGACCACGACGACCATTGTCTAGCATTGAATCAACCGACTCTTGTAACATACGTTTTTCGTTACGCACAATAATATCAGGTGCCATCAAATCTAACAGACGCTTAAGTCTATTATTACGGTTAATTACACGGCGATATAAGTCATTCAAATCAGACGTCGCAAAACGTCCACCATCTAGAGGCACTAAAGGACGTAATTCTGGCGGAAGAACGGGTAAAACGTCTAATAACATCCACTCTGGTTTGTTACCAGATTTTAAGAACGCATCAATAATTTTTAAACGTTTTGAAAGTTTTTTTTGCTTTGTTTCAGAATTAGTTACTTCCATCTCTTCACGCAAGCGAATAGACTCTTCACCTAGGTTAATTGATTGAAGCATTTTCTTAATAGCTTCAGCACCCATTTGTGACTCAAATTCATCACCATACTCGTCCATCGCATCAAGGTATTCTTCTTCTGTCAGAATCTGCCAAGGTTCTAGCGGCGTAAGACCTGGATCAACAACCATAAATACTTCAAAATACAATACAGCTTCAATTTGCTTCAAGGTCATATCCAGCATCAAACCAATACGCGAAGGCAATGACTTTAAAAACCAAATATGCGCAACGGTGGTAGCTAAATCAATATGCCCCATACGCTCACGACGTACTTTAGACTGGGTAACTTCTACACCGCATTTTTCACAAACAACACCGCGATATTTAAGGCGTTTGTATTTACCACACAAACATTCAAAATCACGTATTGGTCCAAAAATTTTGGCACAGAACAAGCCATCACGTTCTGGTTTAAAAGTACGATAATTAATCGTTTCTGGCTTTTTAACTTCACCAAAAGACCACGAACTAATTTTTTCAGGTGAAGCTAGCGATACTTTAATCGTGTCAAAATCACTTGACGCATTTTGTTTTTTTAAAAATCCTAATAAATCTTTCATTATTCTTGCTCCAACTCTATATCAATACCAAGGGCACGTATTTCTTTTCTCAATACGCTGAACGATTCTGGAACACCAGGCTCCATATACTCATTACCATCCACAATGTTTTTATACATTCTAGTTCGACCATTCAAATCATCCGATTTAACGGTTAACATTTCTTGTAAGGTAAATGCGGCACCATAGGCTTCTAATGCCCATACTTCCATTTCCCCGAATCTTTGTCCACCAAACTGGGCTTTACCACCAAGCGGTTGCTGTGTAACCAAGCTATAAGGCCCAGTAGAACGTGCATGCATCTTGTCATCAACCAAGTGATTCAGTTTTAGATAATACATATAACCAACGGTAACAGGGCGATCAAATTTTTCACCCGAGATACCATCAAATAGTTCCATTTGCCCCGATTCAGGTAAGTCTGCTAGACGCAATAATGATTTAATTTGCTCTTCTGACGCACCTTCAAATACTGGCGATGCCATTGGCACCCCTTTACGTAGATTGCCAGCAAGTTCAAATATTTCAGCATTGGTGAACTTTTTAAAGTCAACACCTTGACCTTGCGTATCATTGTAAATTTTATCGAAAAATGACTTCAGTTCTTTAACATCCGCTTCTTGCTTAATCATTGCATCAATCTTATGCCCTAGGCCCCAAGCCGCTAATCCTAAGTGCGTTTCAAGAATCTGACCAACGTTCATACGTGATGGAACACCTAGTGGATTTAGGCAGATATCAACAGGACGACCTGTTGCATCATAAGGCATATCTTCTACCGCACAAATACGTGAAATTACACCTTTGTTACCGTGACGACCCGCCATTTTATCACCCGGTTGGATACGACGTTTAACCGCAACGTAAACCTTAACCATTTTAGAAACACCTGGCTGTAAATCATCGCCTTGTGTTAATTTTGTTTTCTTAACTTCGAAGATTTCATTTAATTCAGCACGACTCTCTGTCAATGATTTTTCAAGATTTTCTAGCTGTGTCGCTAACGCCGAATCAGCAACATTCAAACCAAACCATTTTTCTGATTCCGTAGCATCCAACATTGCATCATCAACAATAGAACCATTAACGAGTTTCTGTCCAACAAGCATTTCTCTTGCTCGTTCTAGCGTATCAAGCTCTAAGATAGAATATTTTTCATCAATATCTTTACGAACTTTTTGCAACTCATCTTCTTGAACCTCTAACGCACGTGCATCTTTTTGCACGCCTTCACGCGTGAAGACTTGCACATCAATAACCGTACCAATCGTACCTTTACCAACACGCAATGACGTATCTTTAACATCCGATGCTTTTTCACCAAAAATAGCACGTAGTAATTTTTCTTCCGGCGTTAATTGCGACTCACCTTTTGGTGTTACTTTCGCAACTAAGATATCACCTTGCTTAACTTCTGCACCAACGTAAACGATTCCGCACTCATCTAGTTTAGAAAGCGCCGCTTCACCTACATTTGGAATATCAGAGGTTACTTCTTCTGGTCCAAGCTTCGTATCACGTGCAAGACAAGTTAACTCTTCAATATGAATGGTTGTATAACGATCTTCTTGTACCACTCTTTCAGAAACAAGAATTGAATCCTCAAAGTTATAACCGTTCCAAGGCATAAATGCGATACGCATATTTTGCCCGATAGCCAATTCTCCTAAATCAGTAGAAGGGCCATCAGCTAATACATCACCACGTTTAACAACTTCACCCTCTCTGACGATAGGCTTTTGATTAATACAAGTGTTTTGGTTAGAGCGTTGGTATTTAACTAAGTTATAAATATCAACACCAGACTCACCTTCCGCAATCTCGTCTTGATTAACGCGTACCACAATACGAGATGAATCTGAAGAAAGCACTTTACCGCCACGTTCTGAGATTACCGTCACTCCAGAGTCAATCGCAACTGTTTTTTCCATTCCCGTTCCAACTAACGGCTTATCCGCTCTTAGTGTCGGAACCGCTTGACGTTGCATGTTTGACCCCATTAGGGCACGGTTAGCATCATCGTGCTCAAGAAAAGGAATTAACGATGCCGCAACCGAAACGATTTGCTTTGCAGATACATCCATAAAATTAACATCTTTAGATGCAGCTAAAACTGTTTCATTTTTGTGTCTAGCGGTTACCAAAGTATCAACAATCTTACCTTTTTTGTCCACTTTCACACTTGATTGTGCAATAACGTAATCTGCTTCATCAATTGCAGATATATATTCAACTTCATCAGTCACTTTACCGTTAATAACTTTACGATAAGGTGCTTCTAAAAAACCGTACTTATTTGTTCTTGCATAAATTGCTAAGGTATTAATCAAACCAATGTTTGGTCCCTCTGGCGTTTCAATTGGGCACACTCGACCATAATGCGTAGGGTGAACATCACGAATTTCAAAACCTGCACGTTCACGTGTCAAACCACCTGGCCCAAGTGCTGAAACACGACGCTTATGCGTTACTTCTGACAGAGGATTCACCTGATCCATAAACTGAGAAAGCTGACTTGAACCAAAAAATTCTTTGGTTGCCGCTGATACAGGTTTAGAATTAATCAAATCTTGCGGCAATAAACCATCCGTTTCAGCATTGTTCAAACGCTCTTTAACCGCACGTTCAACACGAATCAAACCAACACGAAATGCATTTTCAGCCATTTCGCCTACCGCTCTGATACGACGATTTCCAAGTGTATCAATATCATCAACCGTGCTAGCACCATTACGAATATTTAACAACTCTTGAATAACCTCAATAATATCATTTGCTTCTAGTACAGAAAGCCCTTCGTTTTCTTTACGCCCTAAACGACGATTTAATTTCATACGACCTACATTTGATAAATCGTATCTTGCTTCGTCGAAAAATAAGCTTTTAAACAATGCTTCTGATGAATCTTTTGTAGGTGGCTCACCTGGACGCATCATGCGGTAAATTTCGACTTGTGCTTCAAGCTTGGTTAAGGTTGAATCCAAGTTTAAGGTATCCGAAATATAAGCCCCATTAGTCATTGGATCAATGAATAACGTTTTAAACTTAACTTTCCCGACATTCTTAATCGCTTCAATCATTTCCAAGGTGATTACTTCGTTTGCTCTCGCAATTAGCTCACCTGTTTTCTTATCCATAATCCCAGCAGATAAAACTTTACCCAAAATATACTCTTCCGGTACAACCGTTGAGGTTATTTTTGCTTCAGCTAATTGCTTAATGGTTCTAGCAGTAAATTTCTTACCTGCTTTAATAATGGCCTTTTCTTTACCCATAATATCAAAGACCGCTGTTTGACCTTTTAACTGATCAAACTCTAATTTCATCACAAACTGACCTTTAACCAATGAGAACTCAGAATGGTCAAAGAACGAATCTAGAATTTGTTCATTGGTATAACCCAATGAACGAAGAATAATTGAAACGGGTAACTTACGACGTCTATCAATACGTACAAATACACAGTCGTTGTGATCAAACTCAAAATCCAACCAAGAACCACGGTAAGGAATGACGCGGGCATTAAATAGAACTTTTCCTGACGAATGAGATTTTCCCTTGTCACTATCAAAAATAACACCTGGTGAACGGTGTAATTGAGTCACGATAACACGTTCTGTACCATTGATAACAAATGTTCCGTTATCAGTCATTAGTGGAATGTCACCAAGATAAACTTCTTGTTCTTTTACATCTTTAACAGGTCTTTTCCCTGCGGGGGCATCTTTATCAAACAATACAAGACGCATTTTCACTCGTAGTGGTGATGCATAAGTCACTCCACGTTGCTTACATTCTTTTACATCAAACTCTGGTTGACCCAAGTTATAGCTTACATACTCCAAATCGGCTGTACCAGCGACACCATGAATAGGGAATACAGAGGTAAAAGCAGAGTGCAGTCCTGTAATCTTTCTTTTAAGAGGTTTAATATCTTTTTGCAAGAAATCGATAAACGACTCCTTTTGCAAAGACAACAGGTACGGAACTTCAAGTGCAGGAGTCGATTCCGAAAAGTCTTTACGGATACGTTTTTTTTCTGTTAAAGAATAAGTCATTTATTTTCCTAGAATTCTATTAAGGAGTAAAAACTCTTTAAAAATTGTGAAAGCACGGAAAGCTTTCAAAAATGCGTAAAACTGTAAATACAGAATCGAAAACCGATATCTATCAGTCACACTTTTACACACTACCAAAACCCAAATCAAACTCCAAAAAGAGCTTGGGGCATAAAACGTCAAAAGGCCAACGTCCAAAGACGTCAGCCATTTTGTCGCTAAAACGTCATTTGACAAATCAAATAACGTTTAAAGCGGATAAAGTAAAGTTATTATTTAACTTCTACTTCAACACCCGCTTCTTTAAGATCGTTAGCTACAGCTTCTGCTTCTTCTTTAGAAACACCTTCTTTCACTACGAACGGTACGCTTTCAACGGCACCTTTAGCTTCTTTTAGCCCAAGGCCTGTTGCAGCACGAACAGCTTTGATCGCTTTAACTTTATTCTCACCAGCACCTGTTAGCACTACGTCAAATTCAGCTTTTTCTTCAACTGCCGCACCAGCATCTCCGCCGCCAGCAACTGCTACTGCAGCCGCTGATACGCCGAATTTTTCTTCCATTGCTTCAACAAGTTCAACAACTTCCATTACTGACATATTCGCAACTGCGTCTAAGATATCGTCTTTTGATATTGCCATTTTAATATTCCTTAAATTTAATCTTTAATATTTGCGTACTTATTAATTCTGCTGAATTAAGCCGCTTCTTCTTTTTGATCTTTAACCGCAACCAAACCGCGAGCAAGTTTAGCAACAGGCTCTTTCATTACAAATAGAAGCTTAGAAACCGCTTCATCATATGTAGGCAATGCTGCCACGGTACTTAGTTGTGATGCGTCCATTACACCTCCACCAATAGAAAGTGATTTAACTACTAGAGCTTCATTAGATTTGGCGAAATCTTTGAATACGCGCGCGGCGTTTCCAAGTTCTTCACCAGAAAAAGCAAAGATTAAAGGACCAACGAAACCGTCAGCCATATCTTCAAACTTTGTTCCCTGTACCGCACGGCGTACCAATGTGTTTTTAGCAACACGAATTTGTACGTTAGCGGCACGTGCATTTGCACGAAGCTCTGTTAGTTGTGTTACGGACAATCCACGATATTCAGCTGCAACCATTGAACCAGCTTCTGATGCAATAGCAGAAACCTGTTCAACAACAGCTTTTTTATCATCTAAATTTAGAGCCATAAAACCTCCAACATAACTTAATTATATTCTCATAAAATTAAGTTCTTCCATCTACGTAGGCTTATTACAATTAAGAATGAAATGATTCATTCGCCTACGGTCTGCGATGGGCGCTCACCTAGTTGATAATTTCAACTAAGGAGACCCATTTCGCATCTTAGCCAGTACAAGCCGAAGCAAGACTGACTAAAAATTCTTTATAAACTTGACTGATCAATCAAAATACCAGGTCCCATCGTGCTAGATGCTGAAATCTTTTTAAGATAAACACCTTTGGCAGCGGCTGGTTTTGCTTTGTTCAAGTCTTCAAGTAGTGCATTTAAGTTTTCTACTAGTTTTTCAGGAGCAAAATCGACTTTACCGACTGAAGCGTGAACGATACCCGCTTTATCTGCTCTATATCTAACCTGACCAGACTTAGCACGTTTAACCGCACCTGCAACATCAGGTGTTACCGTGCCTGTTTTAGGATTAGGCATTAAACCACGTGGACCTAATACTTGACCAAGCATACCAACTACACGCATTGCGTCAGGAGAAGCAACAACAACATCAAAGTCCATCATGCCGCCTTTGATTTCTTGTGCTAGCTCTTCCATACCAACGAAATCAGCACCAGCGTCTTTTGCTGCTTGCTCATTTGCTTCGCCAGTAAATACAGCAACACGAATGTGCTTACCAGTACCATTTGGCATAACCGTTGCACCACGTACAACTTGGTCAGATTTACGAGGATCAATACCTAGCTTAATTGCCACGTCAATCGACTCCGAAAACTTAGCTGAAGCTAGTTCTGAAACCAGTGAGAAACACTCAATCGCGTTATATGCTTGCTCAGCAACTAACTTGTCTGCGTATGTTTTTTGTTTTTTTGTTAATTTAGCCATTTTCAATTACCCTTCTACATTCAAGCCCATGCTACGTGCCGATCCAGCAATAATTTTCACTGCTGCTTCGATATCGTTTGCATTAAGGTCTGCCATTTTAGTATTTGCAATTTCTTCTAATTGCGCACGAGTAACGGTTCCAACTTTATTCATATTTGGAACACCAGAACCCTTTTGGATTCCTGCTGCTTTTTTCAACAAAACAGAAGCAGGCGGTGTTTTCGTTACAAACGTAAAACTCTTATCACTGTAAACAGAAATAACTACCGGAATCGGCATGTTTTTTTCTAGCCCTTGAGTCTGCGCATTAAATGCCTTACAGAACTCCATGATATTTACACCATGCTGACCTAATGCAGGCCCAACAGGCGGACTAGGATTTGCACTACCAGCAGGCACTTGCAACTTAATATAGGCACTAATTTTTTTTGCCATTTTTCACTCCTTGTGGGTCAAACGCCTTGCGGCTCCCCAGGGGGTTAATAAAATATAGTCGTTAAAAGTATTTAGCGACTATGTCGAATGTAATAATTTAGCATTTTTCGATTTGAGTAAACTCTAAATCGACGGTTGTTGAACGACCAAAAATAAGAACCTGTACTTGCAATTTATTCTTATCGTAATCAACCTCACCAACGACGGCTTCAAAGTCATTGAATGGGCCATCGATAACGCGAACCATCTCACCAGGTTCATACATCACTTTAGGACGAGGTTTATCAACACCATCCGAAACTTTTTGTAAGATATTGTCTACTTCTTTCTGCGAAATCGGTGCAGGGCGTGATGCCGTTCCACCAATAAAGCCCATTACTTGAGGAACAGACTTAACCAAATGCCAAGTTTCTTCGTTCATTTCCATCTGCACTAAGACATAACCTGGAAAAAACTTTCTCTCTGAGGTTCTTTTCTTACCATTACGAACGTCAACCACTTCTTCCGAAGGAACAAGCACGTCGCCAAAAAACTCCGTCAACTCTGCTCGCTCAACATACTCAGCAATTGCTAGCTTTACTTTCTTCTCATACCCTGAATAAGCATGAACTACATACCATCTTTGTGCCATATCTATACCCCTAGCTTCCCTGTCCTGTTAATATTTGTACGCCCCATAAAAAGAACATATCAACTAACCATAAGAATATACTCATGATAATAACGGCAACAAAAACGATTAATGTCATCTGCACAGTTTCTTGGCGCGTTGGCCAAATAACCTGCCTGACTTCTTTTTTTGCACTTGAGACATACTTAAACCAAGAACGCCCTTTTTCAGACTGATAAAAAACAAACGCTGACAAAGCTACACCTGCAAGCATACCTAACACGCGCATAACCGCATGGGCATCCGCAAACTTATAATAACCAACAATACTAGCCATTAAAATAAACAGTGCCGCTATGTTTTTTACCGACTCCATCGAGCTACCCGAGGAGTTATCTGCTATCTTTTTACTCATAATAATTTATCTACAAAATACAAAAAGACCTGTCAAGAAAACGCTCAAAACAGGTCAAAAAAATATGGCAGGGGTAGAGAGATTCGAACTCCCATCACCCGGATTTGGAATCCGGTGCTCTAGCCGTTGGAGCTATACCCCTATAAAAATACATCTTTATTTTTCGGACGTTCGAAAAAGAGGGGATTATACAAATACTGCCATCTAATTTCAAGCTTTTTTACCCCCCTGGGCACTTTTTAGTGATTTTTAAGTTCTTTTTTGCCCAGACAATAAAAAAGGGAGCGAAAGCTCCCTTTTTAAATCAAATGTTTTTAAGGAAACGCTTAATAACTAAGGTTAGAATTAGGCTGAGAAAAAAGTGTC
>CAZQYD010000029.1:0-12300 GCA_964597465.1 uncultured Piscirickettsiaceae bacterium
ATTTATTGGCATTTCTGATGCTAATATTTTTAATACTTTTGGTAGCACTTGATTGAGTGCTAACGCACCTCTACTACCACCGATGACCAATAGATTTATTTCATCTTTACCCGCCTGTAAAACGGGAATTTGTTCTAGTCCGTCTCTAACAGGATTACCGAGTTGCTTAACATGCTCCCCCTTAATGGTTTGCTGTGGAAAAGCGGTAATTACGAGCTCAGCTAGATAAGAAAGCAGTTTATTAGTTAATCCAGGAATGGCATTTTGTTCATGCAAGGCTAACTTAATTCCCAATAATTTTGCGGCAATACCACCTGGCCCGCAAACAAATCCGCCCATACCTAGCACTAAGTCTGGTTGTTGCTGTTTCATAATCTTTCTTGCTTGTAAAATCGCTTTAAATACGTTTAAGGGGGCTAATAACCAACCTAAAGCACCTTTGCCTCTTAAACCTTGTATGTTGATTGAGTGGAACGGAATTTTGGCATTTTCTACCCACTCTTTTTCCATACCTGTCGGCGTACCAAGCCAGCAGATTTCAATATTTTTTTTAGTTAATTCTTCCGCTAAAGCGATGCCTGGAAAAACATGTCCACCTGTTCCCGCGGCCATAATCATGATTTTACTCATTCGCCTCACTCCTCGTATCTTCGGCTGATTTTCGGCGCGTTTCATAATCAACCCGAAACACCAATGCAAACGCAATCAAAATCATTAACGCACTTGAGCCACCATAACTCATTAAAGGCAAAGTCAAACCCTTTGTTGGAAATAAGCCTAAATTTACGCCCATGTTAATAATTGCTTGTAGGACTATCCAAATCCCAACACCGTAGGCAATTAAGCCGCCAAAAAACTCTGCTTTATAAAATGCTCTTCTACCAATGATAAAACAACGAGATAAAATTAATAAATATAAACCTGCCAAAAAAATGACGCCTAACAATCCATATTCTTCAGCATAAATTGAAAATAAAAAATCAGTATGTGCATCGGGTAAATACAGTAGTTTTTGCACCGATTCACCAACACCTACGCCAAATATTTCACCTCGTCCACTTGCTATCAATGCTTGGGTTAATTGATAGCCGTTACCGAACGGATCCGCCCAAGGGTCTAAAAAATTGGTTACCCTTGCCATTCTGTATTCAGACGTGATAACCATAATTACCAACAAAGTTGCAATTGGCAAAACCGTAAACACAAAAAAACGCCAAGCGGCTCCTGCGATTAATAACATCCCAGAGATAATGACGGCGATAACAAAGGTGCTTCCAAAATCGGGTTCAGATAACAGCAGAAAAGTCATAATTCCAAAGGGAATCGCTAGTCGAATAATTGCTTCATAACTTTCTCGAACCGCATGGGAGTGACGAGTTAAATACCCTGCCATGAAGATAATAACCGCGACTTTTACAAACTCCGAAACTTGAAAATTCATTATCCCCAATGATAACCAACGCTTTGAACCATTGATTTCTTTTCCAAATATCAGCACCGCAATCAGTAGTACAATACCAAATAAAAATATCTTAATCCGCTGTTCTTCCCAAACGTTTAACGGAACACGAAAAACGATTAGCGCGGCTGTCAAGCCTATTCCTATTGACGTTGCTTGGCGGATAAAATAATGCAACGAATTACCAAAGTTCTTTTCGCTAATCGCAATCGAACTGGAGGCAACCATCGTTAAACCGATCGTGATTAAAACAATGACTGCACCCAGTAACCATAAGTCAATGGGTGCATTATCTTTTGCAGGTTGTATCATCTTCATAAGGAAAGTTCTTTTAAATTTTTGGCGAGTGCTTCAAACACCTCACCACGATGAACGTAATTGGTAAACTGGTCAAACGATGCGCAAGCGGGTGAAAATAAGACAATATCTCCTGCAAGACTATTTTCTGCGGCTATTTTAACTGCTTCAGACAAATTTTTAACGATTAGACTTTTACTGTGCATGATTTCAGAATCAATTATCTTGGCATCTCTGCCAAATAAAATAACCTGTTTGCAATATTGACGAGTAATCGTTGTTAAAGGACTAAAATCAGCTCCTTTACCAACACCTCCTGCAATCAATATAATGTTTTTTGTGGCGTTTCCTAAACTTTCAATTGCGGTGATTGTTGCCCCAACATTGGTTCCTTTTGAATCATTAATCCATTGCACACCATTATGTTCTAACACCATTTGTGCTCGGTGTGCTAAACCTTGAAAACGTTTAAAAACGGTTTTATAGTCTTGTAGAGAAACGTTAAAAGGCTCGGTTAACGCAATCGCTGCCTGTGCATTTAACACATGGTGTTTGCCCTTTTGTTTCATTTCGTTAGGGCGAATTATCTCGTTATCATTTAACATGATTTTTTCGTTTTCACCAAAAAATTTTGTCTTTAAAAATTTATTGGTATTTTTTGCAGTAACTGGCAAAATAATGCTTTCTGCATGGCTAAAAATCCGTTGCTTTGCAGAAATATAGGCTTGCAAACAATCATAACGATCCATATGGTCTTCGCTAATATTTAAAACTGTTGCGGTGATTGAGTGCAGTGAATAAGTCGTTTCTAGTTGAAAGCTAGAGAGTTCCAATACATAAACATCATAGTCACTTTCATCACTCAATAAATCTAAAGCAGGTACACCAATATTGCCACCCATTCCAACTTGATAACCCGCTTCGCTAAGTATTTCAGCGACCAAGCTGGTTACGGTGCTTTTGCCATTTGAACCCGTGATAGAAATAATCGGTTTGCTGACGGCTTGGGCAAACAATTCAATATCACCGATAATAGAAATTTTATTTTTTTTAAAAAAATCTAGCCAGATTTCTTTTAAAGAAATTCCTGGGCTTAAAATTATTTGCGTTATCTGTTCAGTTACATCAACGGGTAATTGTCCTGTATAAAATTCAACTTCCACGAACTGCTGTTGTAATTTTTCAACACAAAAATCCTCTCGCGTATCAAAGCCAACACAAGCTTGTTGATTCCTATTTAAGTATTGAATAACACTTTGCCCAGTTATTCCCAAACCCGCCACTAATATCAAAGCTACAACCTTTTAAATCATTTTTTAACGAATTTTTAAACTTGCTAAGCCTATTAACACCAATACAATCGTAATAATCCAAAAGCGAATAATCACTTGTGATTCATGCCAACCTTTTTGTTCAAAATGATGGTGTAGCGGTGCCATTAGGAAGATTCGTTTACCTTTACGTAACTTATAAGAGCCAACTTGTAAAATAACCGATAGGGTTTCAATCACAAATATTCCGCCCATAATCGCAAAGACAATTTCTTGTTTCACTGCCACCGCGACCACGCCTAACGCAGCACCTAATGCCAGCGAACCAACGTCGCCCATGAATACTTGTGCAGGGTGTGCGTTAAACCATAAAAAACCAAGCCCCGCTCCTACTAATGCGGCACAGAAAATAGCTAATTCCCCAACACCAGGAATATGCGGTAAATGCAGGTAGTTTGCAAAATAGACGTGTCCTGTCATGTAAGCAATAATCCCTAAAGCGGCGGCAACCATTACAGTTGGCATAATCGCTAAGCCATCTAATCCATCGGTTAAATTGACCGCGTTTGATGCACCAACAATAACAAGATACGTCAATAACATTGTCCAAGCACCTAAGTAAATAAAGGTGTCTTTCATATAAGGGATTAACAATTCCATCTCAGATGGAACAGTTGCCGTAATGTATAAACTATAAGCGGCAATCAAGCCGATGATTGACTGCCAAAATAGTTTGATACGAGAACGCATACCTTCGGGGTCTTTATACACTACCTTTTTATAATCATCTACAAAACCAATTACCCCAAAACCAATCATGGTAAAGGTTGCGATGAGTAGAAAATGGTTAGTTAAATCTCCCCATAACAAAACAGACAAGGATACCGATAACAAAATCATCACCCCGCCCATTGTCGGCGTACCTGTTTTGACCAAGTGGGTTTGCGGACCATCTGAGCGTACGGTTTGTCCTACTTTTAGCTTAATCAATCGCCTAATCACCGCCGGACCAATCATGAAAGAAAAGGTCAAGGCGGTTAATACGCTCATAATCGTTCGCATGGTAATATAATTAAATACTGCAAACCCTGATATATATTGACTCAAGTATTCTGTTAAATAGATTAACATTCTGCTACTCCCTGTAAAATTTGGGTTGCCACTTCTTCCATTTTAGCGGAGCGTGAGCCTTTGACTAAGCAGTTATTAACTTGCTTAGTGGTAATTAATTTAACTGCTTTGGTTGCAAGTGATTGCTTATTTTCATACCAAGTTGCCCCCTCTCCAAATATTTTTGATAAGGGTTTGGTCTGTTTACCAGTACATAAAAGATACTGCACACCTGCTTGTTTAGCATATTGAGCAATCAATATATGTTGTTGAGCGGCATCACCACCAATTTCAGCCATCTCTCCCATGCAAAATAAATGCGGTGCGGGCAAGCTAACGAGTGCGTCAATTGCCGCCTTCATTGAGTCTGGATTTGCATTATAACTATCATCCAGTAATGAACCATTGGGTAAGGTAAACGGCTGTAAACGTCCATTGACACCATAAAAAGTGCCCAGGGGGGTCAGTATTTTAGCTATTTCAGCCGTTTGCACCGCTTCCATTGCGATACAAACTGCAATACAAGCCAATGCATTTAGTGCGTTATGCTTGCCTAATATCGGTAATTTAGCTTGGTATTGCTTATTTTTATATTCAAAATCAAAACTTAAGCTAGCTTGATTTTGTGTAAATTCGATTAGTTTAAATTCAGCGTTATTAGCACTGCCAAACGAAACAATATTTAACGATTTTTCACTCGCAATTTGTTGCCAAGTATCAAAACCAGCAGAATCTGCATTCAAAACAATGGTGCTACCCTTTGCCAAACCGTTCATAATTTCAGCTTTGGTTTGAATCACACCTTCCAACGAACCAAATCCTTCCAAATGTGCCGCCGCCGCAATTGTAATTAACGCAACATCGGGCTTAGCAAGTTGACTGACATAGTCAATTTCTCGTGGGTGATTTGCACCCATTTCTATCACGGCATATTTATGGTTTGGTTGAATTTTTAATAGCGTTCTTGGCACACCAAAATCATTGTTTAAATTCCCTTCGGTTGCTAAAACTTCATTTTCAGAGGTTAAATTCACCAAAATATGTTGCAACATATTTTTGCAAGTGGTTTTGCCATTACTGCCTGTTACCGCAACTAATTTTTTTAACTTCATTTGCTGGCGATGCCAGCTTGCAAATTTGCCTAGTGCAACTCGTGTATCTGCGACCTTAATTTGATTAGCAAAATATTTTTTTTCGGTTGAAACCAATACTGCAACTGCCCCGTTTTCAAACGCCTGCTCAATAAACTGATGCCCATCAAAAACATCTCCTTTGATGGCAATATACAAAGCACCTTTTTCAAGACTACGACTATCTGTTGAAATAGAGCTAAAGGTTAAATTTTCATCAACCGAAATCATCTTTCCATCGGTTGCTTTAACAAGTTGTTGTATTGTCCAGTTCATTTTTTTAAAGCCTTCTTAACTAATTCAAAATCACTCATTGGATATTTAACTCCCTTAATCTCTTGATAATCCTCATGCCCCTTACCCGCTAACACAATAATATCTTCTGCTCTTGCCCGCTGAACGGCAAGTAAAATAGCTTCTGCACGATGATGAATACAGTTTAAAATTACCGCTGATGAATTTAGCCCACTTAAAATATCGTCCATAATTTTACTAGGCGATTCAAAGCGAGGATTATCATCGGTTAAAATGACCTCATCGGCAAAATCGCTCGCTACCTTGCCCATTAACGCACGCTTTCCTAAATCTCGATTACCACCACAACCAAACACCACAAGCAACCGTTGCTGAGCATGACTTAAATGTTGTTTTACCGCCAACAACACCGATTTTAACGCCGCATCGGTATGAGCATAATCAATAATAATCGTTGGCTGTTTCGCCACCACCTCCATTCTACCTGCAACGGGGGTTAAATGATTTAATGCTTGCAAAATAAACAACTCATCTAAAGACAAACCTCTACAAATTGCAAAAGCACAGAGTATATTTTCAATATTAAAGTCGCCAAATAAGCTAGTTTTTACTAATTTAGCATTCAACTTGAATTGCAAACCGTTTGGAGAATAATCAATTTCTTTCGCCGAATAATCTGCTATTTTTCCATAGGATTTAACTAAAACCTTCTTAGGATTCATTGCTAACAATTCACTACCAACTAAATCATCCGCATTCACTACCCAATTTTTTGCAGGGTAATCGCTAAATAATTGTTTTTTTGTCGCTCGGTAATTTTCCACCGTTCCATGAAAATCAAGGTGGTCTCGAGTCACTTGTGTCAAGGCTAAAACTTCAAAATTTAAACCCTCAATTCGCCCTAATTTAATAGCATGCGAAGAAACCTCCATCAAAACCACTACAACATTTTGAACTCTAAATTCAGCAAGTTGTCGCTGAAGAGAAACGCAGTGTAGGGTCGTATTTGCACTGACTTTTAAACTTCCAAACACGCCATTACCAAGTGTTCCGAGTACAGCTGTTTTGAATTGTTGGTGGCAGATTTGAGCCACATAATGTGCTACCGATGTTTTACCATTCGTGCCTGTAATACCCACTATTTTTAAGCTTTGTGATGGGTTGTCGTAAAACCATCTGGCAAACTTAGCAAGTTTTTCAGTCAAATTTTCGACAAAAACAACCCGAACTTCCATTTCAACATCAAGTATTTTATCCGTCAGAACTAGCATGGCACCCTGCTGAACTACCTGTTGTAAATAATCTAGACCATGCCCTTGCGAACCTTGTAGTGCAATAAAAACACTGCCCGCTGAGACGTCCCTTGAATCAATATACAAATGCGTGAGTGCAAGGTTTTCAGCGGAGTTATTTAATGTTAAGAAATTTTCGATTTCATGCAACGTCTTCATCTTTCATCACCTGTTTTATCAGGTGGAATATTTTTTAAACGCAAAACATCTTCCATCACATTCTTAAAAATAGGCGCAGCAACTAATCCACCAAAATACACACCGCGACTTGGTTCATTTACCAGTGTTGCCATAATATATTTGGGATTTGAAACCGGTACAATTCCAACGAATAAAGACAAATACTGATTCTCTTCATAACCGCCCACTTTTGTTTTATGCACCGTTCCCGTTTTTCCTGCAACTCGATAACCGTCTAAACCAGCCTCTGGTGCTGTTCCGCCTTTTTTTGCTACCGCTTCAAGCATCGCTAACACCTTGTTCGCAACTTCTTTCGAAACAACTTGTTTATCCTTAACTTCTGTATCGGCGTCTTCAATTCGTTCATCTTCAGCCAATTGTTGGTCTTTATTTTGTTCAATTTTTAACAACGAAACCGGTCTTAACACGCCATCATTCGTAAAAATAGTGTAAGCCTTCGCCAGTTGTAATAGATTAATATTAAACCCATAACCGTACGAAGCCGAAGCTTGATCAATTTTTTGCCATTGTGCTGGTGACTTGACAAATCCAAGTGTTTCGCCAGGTAAATACAAGCCCAAATCCTGTCCAAAACCAATGTCTTTAAACATCCCCCAGTGCTGGTGTGGAGTTAACTTAAATGCGATTTTAGAAATACCTACATTGCTTGATTTTTTAAGAATTTCCGCTACGGTTAAATCGCCATGATTACGAGTATCCGAGATACGTTGCCCCTGTACCATAATTGCACCAGGATTGGTATTAATCACTTCTTCAGCGGTTATCAATCCTAAATCAAGTGCTTTAGCAACAATAAAAGGTTTAATCGGCGAACCTGGCTCAATACGATCCATCACCACCCGATTTCTTAACCTAGCCCCAGTCAGTTGTTCACGATTATTCGGATTAAACCCTGGTAGTGATGCCATCGCCAGAATTTCGCCTGTTTTTGCATCCAAAATAACCGACTGTGCGGATAAGGGTAAATGCTTTACATAGGCTTCTTTCAGTGCACGATATAGCAAATATTGAATATCGCCATCAATACTTAATGTTAAGCTTTGACCTTTGTTTGCCGATTTAATATCTTCTACAAACTCAATCACCCGCCCTTCGCGGTCTTTAATGATTCGCTTTTTACCCTCTTCACCCTTTAACCAATCTTCATAGGTTTTCTCAATGCCCGAAATACCAATATCATCTATATTGGTAAAGCCAATGACATGCCCATTTATTTCACTAGACGGATAGTAACGCTTATACTGGTGTTTAATATAAGTACCAGGTACCGCTAAGGATTCAATATCCTCAGAAACGGTTGGCAAAACACCCCGTTTTAAATACATAAAACGACGCTTTTTTTTAGCCAATATTTTTTTAGTGATGGTGTTTTCAGAAAGATTCAATAAGCGTAACATTTGACGATACTTAACAATATTTTTCTGAATATTAGCCTGCCACTGTTTAAATTGTCGCTCAGTTAGCTTTTCTTGCTTTTCAATTTTTTCCTGTCGTTGGCGTTTTTCATCAAAATAGAAAGACAAAATTTTAGGATCAACCCAAACAGAATTAAAAGGTGTACTTAATGCGAGCAAATTACCATGGCGATCAATAATCTCACCACGTGGAGCTGAAATTGTCATGGTTCTGATTTGTCTTTTATTACCTTCTGCAACCAAAAATTCAGATTGAATAATCTGAACATGAACCGCCTTAGCTAAAATACCTAGAAAGAAGATGATAATAATGACAAAAATCAAACTATCCCGCTGAAACAAAAGCTCCCTATTGAACAGCATTATTTTCAACCTTTAAATTCTTCACTTTTACCTTGCTCAAATAAATAGTCTGAGTATTGTTAAATTTAGAAGATATTCGATGCATTGATAAAACTTCTTTTGCCTGCTCTTCAATTTTTGCTAAAGCGGTTAAATGATATTTTTCAAGTAACAACTTTCCTTTTTCCTCCTGCAGATCAACGCTCAGCAGTAAAGACTTTGAAAATTGCGTTTCTAAATGACGAACACCATGTTGTAATTGGACAATTACAACGATAAGAATACAAACAACCCCAACCAATAGCAGTGCAAAAAGTCTATCCCATCTGAATAAAGTCAATGGGATTGACCTAGGAATGCCCAGATCCCCATATAGGAATTGTGAATAGGGTGCAAATAATTAATGTGCATAGTGAATCAACTAATTTCGTAGTCACCTCATTGGTGATAAGAATATTTGTTGGTTCGCTAGGTGCATTAAGGATTTGTGCCATGTTTGCGATTCCTATATGGGGATTTGGGAAGCAGATTGCTCTGCCATTTTCGGAGTTTAAAAGGGTAAGCTAGTCAGCTTGACGGCGTAAGAATGCGGGGATATCTAAATAATTAGAACCACCATCTACACTTGAAGAAACGCCACCATTCGCCACCATTTTAGGACGGACAACTTCTTTTATTTCTTCTTTTTTAGTTGCTGACTTAGGCTGAACTAATTCAAAAGTATTGGCAGTTTCTTCTTCTGCTATTGCCTTTTCTTCCGTTTTAATCGCTTCAACACCACGTAAATTTAAACTTGGCGTTGATAAATCTTTATTTTTTACTGACTCCGCCGCAGACGAGATACCCGTCGCCACAACCGTTACGCGTACCTCATCAGACATAGAATCATCAATCGAGGTTCCAATAATTACTTTTGCATCTTCAGAAGCGACCGTATCAATTACATCCCCTACATCGTTAAACTCACCTAATGTAAAGTCTAAGCCAGAGGTAATGTTAACCAATAACCCTCTTGCACCTGAAACGGCGATGTCTTCTAATAACGGATTTGCAAGGGCTTTCTCTACCGCTTTAATCGCTCTATCTTCACCCGTCGCATAACCAACACCCATCATCGCAACACCATGTTCACTCATAACAGTACGTAAATCTTCAAAATCCACGTTAATCAAACCTGGCTTCGTGACTAACTCAGAAATACCTTGCACCGCACCGTGCAAGACTTCATTCGCATAATCAAACGCTTTTGCTAATACAAAATCACGTCCTAGCACTTTCAATAATTTTTCATTCGGTACCGTAATTAATGAATCTACACATTCTGACAATTCTTTAATTCCTGCTTCCGCTAGCTTGTTACGACGCTCAAATTTGAAAGGTTTGCTCACAATTCCAACGGTTAAAATACCCATTTCACGTGCCGCTTGTGCAACAACGGGAGCAGAGCCAGTACCCGTTCCACCGCCCATTCCTGCGGTAATGAACAGCATATCTGCGCCTTTAATCGACTGTTTAACTTCTTCAATATCTTGTTTAGCCGCTTCCATTCCTTTCACAGGGTCTGCACCTGCACCAAGTCCATCAGAACCTAGCTTAATACAAGTATCAACCGTCAAATTGCTTAACGCTTGGATATCTGTATTCGCACAAATAAAATCAACACCCCTGACATCAGAACGCACCATATACTCAACAGCATTACCACCACCGCCACCTAGACCGATGACTTTAATGACTGGACCAGTTTCCGCTTCCTGTACTTCTTTCATATCAAACATGTTATAAACCCCTAAATAACGACAAAATTAAATTAACAAACCAAAAAAACTATATTCTTTCTGCGACTCTTAACACCGCACTTCTAGAGCGTGGATTTTCCTTACACTCTTCTTTTGATGGAAAAACGGGCTTTCCAACCTTCTTCAATACTGGCTCAGAAACCTCTAATAAAATAGGCGAATCTGGAAATAAATCTCTAATCGTTGACTGGTCACGAATAAAGTTTTTTACAATTCTGTCTTCCAATGAATGAAAGCTAATTGCGGACAATCGACCCTTGACAGCTAACACCTCAACCGATGATTCCAATACTGTTTTCAATACATCCAATTCTTTATTTACCGCAATGCGAATCGCTTGAAAGGTACGCGTAGCAGGATGTTTATTTTTATCTACCTTTGGCGACGCTTTCTTAACTAACTCTGCCAAGTCCAAGGTTGTTGCAATCTCTCCTGCAACAATCGCCTCTTTTATCTGCCTAGCAATACGCCCCGAAAACTTCTCTTCGCCATACTGCCTAAGCACTTGAGAAAGCGTTTTTTCTTCAACCTGCTCCAACCACTGCATCGCGGTTAGACCTTTACCCGAATTCATGCGCATATCCAACGGTCCAGCTCGCATAAAACTAAACCCTCTTTCCGCATCATCTAACTGCGGAGAAGAAACACCCAAATCAATCAAAATACCATCAACTTTTCCAAGCCAATTACGTTTTTCACAAAACTCGACCAACTGCTCAAAACTACCATATTCAATCGAAAAGTTATCTTCTTTAAAATTCTTCTCAGCATACAAAATTGCCTGCGGATCTTGGTCAATTGCCAACAAATACCCCGTTGTTAATTGTTCCAATATTTTTCTGCTATGCCCGCCACGCCCAAAGGTGCAATCAATGTAAATACCGTCTTTCTTTATATTTAACCCAGCAACCGATTCTTTTAATAAAACCGAAAAATGCATTTCTTGACTCAAATCCATCTACAAACTCAATTCAGCCAATGCACCCGTCATTTCTCCTAACGCAACCTCTTCAAGCATGACAGAACTTGAAGCATCCCAAGATTCTTGTGACCACAGTTCAAGTTTATTTCCCTGCCCCAATAAGGTCAGATTCTTTTCTAAACCTGCATACTCTCGAAGTTGAAGAGGCAATAAAACCCGCCCCTGTGCATCCATTTCAATTTCAGCCGCATAACCTAGCAAAAGTCTTTTTACTTTACGTTGCTGAGAATCCATATCAGAAAGTGTTCTTAACTTTCTCTCAATCACTTCCCATTCATCTTTTGTGTAGATAAGCAGGCATGGGCTATGCAAGTCAATCGTCGCGATCAACTGACTTTCACTTGCCTCTTCAATCGTCTCACGATAACGCTTAGGAATCGCTAAACGACCCTTCGCATCCATGTTGATTGAATTTATACCCCTAAAAAATAACATTTACTCCACTTTTCACCACTTATCTCCACTGAGCACCACTATATTCAACTTACGCCCCAGTGTCAAGCCTACAAAGACAAATAAAACAAACTAGATTCTCTTTAAGACCAACGACTTAGGCGAAAACTAGAGGAACTATCAACATAAAAGATACAACAGCATAGATAACAAAAACAATTAGTTACAGTTAAATTAAAAACTAAACTTTAACTAATACAGTTAATAGCACCATACTACCGCGTGTAAGTAAAAAAGACTAACAAAAAGAATAGCAACTATATAAAGTAGATAATACTTTATAATAACACCATA